>CAJWQN010000050.1 GCA_913045505.1 uncultured Rhodospirillaceae bacterium
AGCGGGCCGCGCCCAAGCCGGCGGCGGATCTCGGACAGGATCGCCGAGCGGGCACCGGTCATCGCCGCGCCGCCCACAGCGATTGAAAGGTACCGCCCTCGGGCGCCGGCAGATCGCGCCCACCGGTCCAGCCGGCCGCGAACGGCAGGCGCCGAAACCGCCCCTTGCGGTTCCCGAGCATGGCCAGCACAACGATCGCCAGCCGACCGGCCAGGCGGTAGAGGCGCGGCCTCCTCGCGAGCCAGGCCCAGAGCCCGAGCCCTACCCGCCATCGCACCGGCGCCAAGCCGGCCTCGAACTCCTTGTTGCGCCAATGGCGCATGATCTTGGGCAGCGCGATCCGCATCGGGCAGACGCTTTCGCAGCGCCCGCAAAAGGTCGAGGCGTTGGCCGGATGGCCGGCGGCCGCGATCCCGATCAGGGCCGGGCTCAGCGCCGCGCCGATCGGCCCCGGATAGACCCAGCCATAGGCGTGACCGCCGATCGCGGTGTAGATCGGACAATGGTTCATGCAGGCGCCGCAGCGGATACAGCGCAGGATCTCTTGGAACGGCGTGCCGAGCAGGCCGGTGCGGCCGTTGTCGAGCAGGATCACATGATAATGCTCGGGTCCATCCTCCTCGCCGGGGCGGCGTGGGCCGGTCGAGATCGTGGTGTAGGCGGACATGTCCTGGCCGGTCGCCGAGCGCCCCAGCACCCTGAGCAGGGTGGCGGCGTCGTCGAGGGTCGGCACGATCTTTTCCAGGCTGGTCAGCACGATATGGGTGCGCGGCAGCACCTGGGTGAGATCGCCATTGCCCTCGTTGGTGACGATCACCGAGGAACCGGTCTCGGCGATCAGGAAATTGGCGCCGGTGATGCCGACATCGGCCTCGAAATAGCGCCCGCGCAACACCTCGCGTGCCTCGGCGACCATATCCGCCGGTACCGTCAACCGTTCGGTCTTGCCGTATTTGGCGTGATGGGCCACGAACAGATCGGAGACCTGGTCCTTGGTCTTGTGGACCGCGGGACCGATGATATGGCTGGGCGGCTCGCCGGCGAGCTGGATGATGTATTCGCCCAGATCGGTCTCGACCACCTCGATGCCGGCGGCTTCAAGGGCCTCGTTGACGCCGACCTCCTCACCGATCATGGATTTCGATTTGGTGACGGTGCGCGCGTCCTCCTCGCGGCACAGGTCGTGCACGATCCGGCATGCCTCGGCGCTATCGCGCGCCCAATGGACATGGCCGCCCTGCTCGAGGACCTTGGCCTCGTAGCGCTCCAGATAATGATCGAGGTTGGCGAGCACCCGGTCCTTGATGTCCTTGGCGGCGTCGCGGGACTTCTCGAAACCGGGGAAGGCCGCGATCGCCTCGGCGCGCTTGGACAGAAAGCCGTATTTGAACAGGCCGAGCGCGTCCTGCAGGTCGCCATCGGCGAGCGCGGTATCGGCCTTGTTCTTGAAATCCGGGGTGGTCACCTCCATCGCCGGGGTCCCCTAGTCGCGGCCCGGTCCGGGCTCGCCGATCGCCGGGGCGGCGTCCATGCCGGCCAGCACTTCGGCGACGTGACGGGCGCGGACCGCCGCGCCCCGGCGGTGCAGGCGCCCGGCGATATTCAACAGACAGCCGAGATCGCCGGCGAGAACGGTGCCGGCGCCGGTGGTCTCGATATTCGCCGCCTTGTCGTCGACCACCCTGGTCGAAATCTCCGGATACTTGACGCAAAAAGTGCCGCCGAAGCCGCAGCAGATTTCGGCCTCGGGCAGTTGGCGCAGCTCCAGGCCCGGGATGGTGGCGAGCAGGCGCCGCGGTTGCTCCTCGATGCCCAGTTCGCGAAGACCGGAACATCCGTCATGATAAGTGACGCTGCCCTCGTGGGCCGCCCCGACCGCACTCACGCCACGCACATCGGTCAGGAACGACACCAGCTCCCAGGTCCGCGTCGCAAGCTCGCCTGCCCGGGCCGCCATGGCCGCGTCGTCCTCGAACAGCGCGCCGTAGTGGAGCTTGATCATGGCGGCGCAGGACCCGGACGGGGCGACGACATGATCGAAGCCCTCGAACGCGCCGACCACCTGGCGGGCGATCGCGCGCGCGGAGTCGAAATCGCCGCAATTGTAGGCCGGCTGGCCGCAACAGGTCTGGGCGGCCGGGACATGGACCCGGCAGCCCGCGTCCTCGAGCAGCTTGACCGCGGCAAAGCCGACGCTCGGCCGGAACAGATCGACCAGACAGGTCACGAACAGGGCGACATCGACCCGAGAGTCGGCGGTCATGTTGATGTCCTCACTCCGCCGCGAAAAACGCCGGCCAACCTACAATGGCCGCCAAGCCCCGTCCAGATCAGCCGCTGGGCGCATGCCGGGCGGCGACCGTGCGGGGCAGGAGCAGGTAATAGCGGCCCTCGCTTTTCATGCGCCCGGCGACCGCGGCCGCGGCCGCGCCGGCACCCCAGAACACGTCGCCCCGGACCGGGCCGCGGATCGCGCCGCCGGTATCCTGGGCGATCAGGAGCCGGTGCAGGGGTCGCTCGGCCGCGTCGGCCTCCGGCGCGGGCCGGGTGGTCTCGAGCCAGACCGGCACCGAGAGGGGCACGTGGCGGCGATCGACGGCGAGCGAGCGGCCGGGACTGAGTGCCACCCCCTGGGCGCCCAGCGGTCCCTCGCCGAGCAGCTCGCGGAAAAAAACGTAGGACCGATTGTGGTTCATGATCGCGTCCGCCTGGTCCGGGTTGGTTTCCAACCAAGCGCGGATCGATTGCATGGACACGGCTTCGCGGCTGAGTGCATCCCTCGCGATCAGGACCTTGCCGATCGCCGTGTAGGAATGGCCGTTCTGGCCGGCGTAACCGACGCGCATGACCTCGCCGTCCGGCATGGTGATCCGTCCGGAGCCCTGGATATGGAGAAAGAACGCGTCGATCGGATCGTCCACCCAGGCGAGTTCCAGGCCCTGGCCGGCAAGCGCGCCGGCGACGATTTCGGCCCGGCTCGGATAGGGCTCGAGCCGGCCAGCGATCACCCGACCGGCGATCCGCCGCCCGGCGAGATCGTCGCGAAACGCGCCGAGATCAACCGTCACCAGGTCGGGTGGCGGCGCATGGAGGGGGATGGCATAGGACCGGTTCGCGGTCCGCGCGCCGTCGAGCGAAGGCTCGTAATAGCCGGTGAACAATCCTTCCGCCTGGCCATTGTTGGTCGCCGCGAAGGGTGTGAACCAGGTCTCGAAGAATGCTCTTGCCGCGCCGTGATCGCCGGCATCGACCGCCGCCGCGGCTTTACAGGGCGGGCGCCAATCGGCCAGGGTCCCGGCCACGCCGCCGGCGCCGAGCGGGCGGGTCTCGGGCTGGCGATCGAGCGCCGCGCATGAGCGGCGAAACGCCACCGCCGCTTCGCCCAAAGTGTCGTCGTCCCAACCGTCCAGGTCACCGAACGCCACCGCGGCCAGGGTCAGGCGGTCGGCGAGGGGAGGCGGTTCCGGCTCGAGCAGCCACCACAGCACGGCGGCCATGACCGCCGCGGTCGCGACCACGCTTGCCAAGATCACTCTGGCCAGGATCGGCCTGCTTCGGTGATCTGTCGGTCGCGCCGGCTCTTCCAAGCCGGGCCTCAATCCTCGCTGCGGGTCTCGACCAACTGCCAATTGGGATCACGGGAGCGGACGTCGCGCGCGAAAGTCCAGACGTCGGTGATGGTTTCGACCTGGCCGGGATCGCCGCTGATCACGTCATTGTCCGAGTCGGTGGTGACGTTGACTTGCTCGCTGACCAGCTTGACCGTGATCGAGGCCCGCCGGCCCCTGATTTCGGCGCCAACGATATCGGCCAGGATGATCGAGACCAGGGTTGTCTGCATCCGCTCTCCCGCCATCGCCCGCCGATCGATTTCGGCGGCGAAGCCCTTGTAGACGGCCTCGCTCAGCAGGGATTTGAGTTGGCGTTTGTCGCCGGCGGCAAACGCGCCGAGGATGATCTCCAAGGCGGCACGAGCGCCTTCCAGGAACGATTCCGAATCGAACGCCGGATCCGAGTCTTCGATCTGGCTCAACCCGGACGTCCCGGTGCGCGCACCTTCGTCCGCGCCATCATTCGCCGTCGCCTTGGCGCGGCTGGCGCCGCGATCGGGCAGCGACACCACGGTCTCGCTCTCGCTCTCGCTCTCGCTCTCGCCGTCCTGGTGGGCGTCGGGCCGCGGCTGCTCATGGCCGTTGCGACGGCCGAGCACCCGACGCAGGCGCAGCAGCAGGAATCCCGCGACCATCGCGAATACCAAAATATCCAGAAACTGGAAGCCGTCGCCCATCGGATGCTTTTGCCTCGGCATCACGCCGGTCACGCCGGTCGCGCGCCCGCTTGAGACCAGTGTAGTCCGTTGTTGCCCTCGGGTCCAGGACGCCACAAAAAATCCGTCCCAAGACATAACTGGGTATTTGCTGCCATAGTGACAACCATGGCCGTCGTTATCCTGTTCTTCTTGCTGTTGCCGCTGGCCGAAATCGCGCTGTTCGTGGAGGTCGGCGGACGCATCGGCGCCGGCGCCACGGTGTTGCTGACCATCGCGACCGCGATCGCCGGCCTAGTTCTGCTCAGGGTCCAGGGATTTTCGATCGGCGCCCGGCTGCGGACGGCGATGGCCCGCGATGAAGCGCCGATCGGCGCCTTGATCGACGGAGTCGGCCTCGGCATTGTCGCGATCCTGCTCTTGATCCCGGGATTTCTGACCGACGCGGTCGGACTCGCCCTGGCCGTGCCGGGTTTGCGCCGGATGGTTCTGAAGGCCGCATTGTTGTGGCTGCGGGCGCGGCTGACGACCGGGCCGAAACCGTCACCGGGTACCTTTATCGACGGCGATTTCACGGACGTGACCCCGGCGGACCGGCATCGGACCGACAGCCTCGACCGACCGCGGCGGTGAGGGGCCGGGCCGGGCCGGTTGTCACCATCCCCCATCCGTGATAGCCCAGGCCACCGTTTCAGGGAGGAGTTCCCCGATGTCCGATGAGTCAAGTCCTGGCCCCGGCCCTGGCGCCGGCAACGGCAATGGCAACGGTGCCGCCACGCCCCCGGCGGGGGAGGCACAGGCCGAGCGTCCGCAGCTTTCGATTCGGGCGCAATACGTGAAGGATCTCTCGTTCGAGAACCCGCGCGCGCCCCAGAACTTCGCGGCCAATGCGGCGCCAAAGATGGACATCTCGGTCTCCGTCAACGGCAAGCCGTATGGAGAAGACGCCCACGAGGTCGATTTGCAGATCACCGCCAAGGCGGCAGTGGACGAAACCACGGTGTTTCTGGTCGAACTGACCTATGGCGGGGTGTTCGCGATCAGCGGGGTTCCGGGGGAACAGATGCAAGCGGTGCTGATGGTGGAATGTCCGCGAATGCTGTTTCCGTTCGCCCGACGGGTGATCGCCGACTGTACGCGTGACGGCGGCTATCCGCCGCTGATGCTGGAGCCGATCGATTTCGTCCAGATGTTCCTGCGCCACCAGCAGGAGCAGGCGGCGCGCCAGGACGCCGCCGCCCCGCCGCCTCCATCCAATCGTTGAGGACCGAGGCCCGGCGCGAGCCGAGTCACGACGACCAAATCGGATCGGTCAGCTTTTCCAGGAAGGCCTCGTGTGCCCGCGCCTCTTCGGCACTTGGGGCACCTGCGGCATTCGGGGCGCTTGGCCGATGCGGACGAGGCTCCCGCCCGCGGCCGGCGGCGGTGATCGCTTGGGCACCCGGACCGGTCGGCGCCGCGGTCAAGCTCAACCCCGGCTGGCGGCCGCCGATAAGTTCGACATAGACCTCGGCCAGCAATTCGGCATCCAAAAGGGCGCCGTGGCGGATCCGCGCGGAGTTGTCGATGCGAAAGCGCTTGCACAGGGCGTCGAGGCTCGCCGGGGCGCCGGGAAATTTGCGCCGCGCCAGGACCAGCGTATCGACGACCGGATGGCCCGAGAGATCATCCCGCCCGATCCGGGCCAATTCGGCATTCAGAAATCCGAGGTCGAACGGCGCGTTGTGGATGACCAGCGGGGCCGATCCCAGAAACTCCAGAAAGGCGTCGGCGACGTCGGCGAACAGCGGCGCGCCGCGCAAGCGCTCGCCGGTCAGCCCGTGGATCGCGATCGCCTCGTCCGGAATCTCCCGCTCCGGATCGAGATACTCGTGAAGCGTCCGATCGGTGGGGATGTGGTTGACCATTTCCAGACAGCCGATCTCGATGACCCGATGGCCGGCGCCCGGATCGAGCCCGGTGGTCTCGGTGTCAAGGACGATTTCGCGCAAATCCCCTGTCCTTTGCCAACCCGGTCCGCGACCGTTTCGAAGCCTTCGCCCGCGGAGCCGCCGCCCCCGGAGCGGCCGCCCCCGGAGCCGCCGCCATTGTGAGCAAACGGCGGATCGCGCGCAAGCTGACGCGTTTGTCGAGACCCGATGGAATCACGAAATCCGCCCGCCGGCGTTTCTCCCGATCGGGCATCTGGCGGGCCTGGATCGCCTCGAGCTTGGCCGGAGTCATGCCCGGCCGGCTGAGAGCGCGCGCGCGCTGGACGAACGGGGGAGCGCTGACCACCGCCACGGCATCGCAAAGGGAGGCGCCATGGCCCTCATACAACAACGGAATATCCAGCACCGCCAGCGGCACCCGACGCGCTCCGCATCTTTGGAGGAATCGGCGCCGCGCCACGCCGACCAGGGGATGCAGCACGGCCTCGAGCCGGCGAAGCGCTTCGGAGTCGCCGAACACACGCGCGCCCAGCGCCTGGCGGTCGATGCCGCCGCCCCGTTCCACGCCGGGGAACAATTTCGCGACCTGGGCGACCGCGGCGCCGCCGGGCCCGATCAGACGGTGGACCACGGCATCGGCATCGAACACCGGCACGCCGAGCCGGCGAAACGCTTTCGCCGCCTCGCTCTTGCCCATGGCGATCGAACCGGTCAGCCCGAGCACGGTGACGCCCGAGCCGATCATGCCAAATCGGCGAGGACGAAATCGCGCAGTTCGGGTGTGACTTCGGGGTCGCGGCCAAACCAGGCGGCAAAGCCCGGCCGCGCCTGATGGAGCAGCATGCCGAGTCCATCGACGGTGGCGTTGCCGCGCGCCGCCGCCGCCCGCAACAGCGCTGTCGCAAGCGGCGTATAGACGATATCGCAAACCACCGCATCCGCCGGCAATGAGCCAAGATCGAGGTCCAGCGGCGGCGCCCCGGTCATGCCCAGGGTGGTGGTGTTGACGACCAGACCGGCACCATCGAGGGCGTCGGCCCGCTCGGCCCATGGGACCGGCTCGATCGGCCCCCGCATCTCGCTCGCCAAGGCATCCGCGCGCGCGCCGGTGCGGTTGGTCAGACGAAGCTCGGGCACGCCGGCATCGAGCAGCGCCACGCATACCGCGCGCCCGGCGCCGCCGGCGCCGATCACCAGAGCCGGGCGATCGGCGGCCCAGCCGGGAGCGGCCTGACCGAGGTTCTGGCTAAAGCCATAGGAATCGGTGTTGGTCCCGTGGAGTCCACCATCCGCGGCCACGGTGATGGTATTGACCGCGCCGATCCGGCGTGCCAACGGATCGGCGCTCTCGACCGCAGCCAACACCGCCTCCTTATGCGGCACGGTCACGTTGACACCGGCGAAACCGAGCGCGCGCAAGCCCCGCAGCGCCGTCGGGAGATCCTCCGGCGCCACCGCCAACGGCAGATAGGCGCCGTCAATACGGTAATGGCGAAGCCAGTAACCGTGCAGGCGCGGCGACCGCGAATGGCCGATGGGCCAGCCCATGACCCCGGCCAGAATCGTACGGCCTCCGAAACTCATTCCGAAACGACCCCACGGCCGCGCAGGAAATCCAACAGCTGGAGCAAAGGCAGGCCGAGAACCGTGAAATAGTCGCCCTCGATCCGGGAGAACAGTTGCACCCCGAGCCCTTCCAGGCGGTAGCCACCGACCGATTCCCAAGCCTCCTCGCCGACCGTCTCCAAATACTGATCGAGAAAACAATCGCTGAACCGGCGCATGGTCATCAACGCGACATCCTCGGCGCGCCAGATGACGGCCCCGTTGACCACGACACAACAGGCGGACAGCAACCGATGCCGGCGACCGCGAAGCGCTTCGAGATGACGGCGCGCCTCGCCGGCGGACCCCGGCTTGTCGAACCAGCGGTCCTCGCATTCGAGAATCTGATCGGCACCCACCACCAAGGCGTTGCCATGACGGGTCGCGACCCGGTTCGCTTTCATCTCGGCCAAGACCCGGGCTGCGTCCGCGGCGTCCGCGCCATCGGTCTTGAGGGATGTCTTGACTCCGCCTTCGTCGACCGACGCCGGATCGATGGAAAAATTCAACCCCGCGCCGCTGAGCAGCGCCGCCCGCGCGTTGCTCCGGGACGCGAGTACGAGTTTGGGCGTGGCTTCCGGCATCGTTTGTCGCCGCGTTTCAGTCGAGCTGCAAACGTTCGCGATACAAGGCCATGATCGACGCCGCGGTCTCCTCGATCGAGCGCCGGGAAATGTCGATGACCGGCCAGCCCCGGGCGTTGAAGAGCTTCTTTGCCTGATTGATTTCCTCACGCACCGATTCGAGATCGGCGTAATCGGTGTCCTTGTCCTCGCTCAGCAAACTGAGACGATTGCGTCGAATTTGAACCAGCCTGTCCGGATTGCTGGTGAGCCCGACCACCAATGACTCGCGTGCATCCAACACTTCGTTCGGTAGCCGGTGGCCCGGAACAATCGGCACATTGGCGGCCTTGATGCCTCGATTTGCAAGATAGACGCAGGTCGGCGTCTTCGACGATCGCGACACCCCGACCAGAATGACATCGGCCAAATGGACGTCGAACAGCGACTGGCCATCGTCGTGTACGAGGACGAACTGCATCGCTTCGATTCTCTTGAAATACTGATCGTCGAGTTCGTGTTGACGTCCCGGTTTGTGATCCACCGCCAATCCGAGATGCGCGCTCAACGCATCGACCACGTGATCCAACACGGGAATACAGGGGATGCTGTTTTTCCGACACCCCTCCTGCAGAATCTTCTCCAACTCAGGCTCGACCAGAGTGTAAAGCACCATCCCCGGATTTCGCCCGACCATGGCCAGCACCTTCTCGACCTGGACATTTGTACGCACCAGGGGCCAATTGTGCTCGATCGCGCCAATCCCCTCGAATTGCGCGATCGCCGCGCGCGCCACCAGGCCCACGGTTTCACCAGTCGAGTCGGATACCAGATGGAGGTGAACCCGGACCTCACCTGCTTCCTGGACCGTCATCAGCAAAACTTTCGAAACCTGGGCAAAAAACCGGCTTTCTTACCAATGGCGGAAAAACCTTCCCCACGACCATCATACGACGCGTCCGATTATCCACACCGACATCCTGGCGTAACGATTTCGTAAAAGCGGGTATAACGGAGCACCGATCGAACCTTATAACCGATATTCCCGGTTTGCACCGGCCTCGCGATCACCCTCGGAGCCTATGATCAAACGTCTTGTTCCCTCGCTTTTCCCGATCTGAGCCCAGCTGACGATTCCGACCCCAGAATCTTGCAACAAACACGAACAATCATTAATCCCCACCATTGGTGGGCCATAACCACTACTACAATAAGAATCTTTAAAACTTTATATTGAAGAGGAGTTTCGTGTTGGACCAAAGACCGGACATTCATGCACAAACGGCGTCCACGATGACAAAACGTCTTCTTCGGGTCTTGTCCGGAGAGCGGTGCGAGCGGCCGCCGTTTTGGTTGATGCGTCAGGCCGGTCGTTATCTGCCGGAATATCGAAAGTTGCGTGGCGAGGCCGGCAGTTTTCTCGATCTCTGCTATACACCGGATTTGGCGGCGGAGGTGACCTTGCAGCCTGTCCGCCGGTTTTCGCTCGACGCGGCGATCCTGTTTTCGGACATTCTGGTGGTACCGCAGGGCTTGGGCCAAGCGGTCGATTTCGTCGAGGCTCGAGGTCCGGTTCTGGAACCGATCTGTAATTCGGCCGACCTGGCTCGATTGGACGGGACGGATATCACAGCGCGCTTGTCGCCGGTTTATCGCGCCGTGGAACGTGTCGTTCAAGATCTGCCCGAGAATGTCGCGTTGATCGGTTTTGCCGGCGCCCCGTGGACGGTGGCGACCTACATGGTCGAGGGCGGGATCACGCGCGAGTTTGGCGTGGTCAAGAGTTGGGCGTTTGAGGAGGCGGAAAGTTTTCAACGGCTCATCGACCTATTGGTGGATGCCACCGCGGCGCATTTGATCGCCCAGATCGCGGCCGGAGCAGAGATCGTACAGATATTCGAAAGCTGGGCCGGCGTGCTCCCAGCCCGAGCATTCGAGCGCTGGTGCACGGCGCCGGTGGCGGCGGTGACGCGCAAGGTGAAAGCCCGGTATCCGAGTGTGCCGGTGATCGCATTCCCGCGTGGCGCGGGGATTCTCTATGAGGATTACGCGGCCGCCACGGGTATCGATGCTCTCGGTCTCGACAGCACCGTACCGACCAAATGGGCGGCGAGGCATCTGCAAACCAAGGTACCGGTTCAGGGAAATCTCGATCCAAGACTTCTGGTCATCGGCGGTAAGGCGATGGAGGCGGCGGTCGCGGACATTCTCGAAGACCTCGCCGGCGGCCCGTTCGTGTTCAATCTTGGCCATGGTGTGTTCCCCGAGACACCGCCTGGCCATGTGGAGGCGCTGGCGCGGCTGCTGCTTGACGGACGGACCTGAGGGGTGGCGCGAACCGAGCCGAGAACCGCGGTCGTCTTGTTCAATCTCGGGGCACCGGACGGGCCGCGGGCGGTAGCGCCGTTCTTGTTCAATCTGTTCAATGATCCGGCGATCATCCGGGCACCAAGACCATTGCGTTGGTTGTTGGCCAAATTCATCGCGGCGCGGCGGGCACCGGTGGCTCGGCGCATCTATCGGGAGTTGGGCGGGGCCTCGCCACTGCTGACGTTGACCCGCGCCCAGGCGGGCGCGCTCGAGGCCGCGTTGGCGGGAGATGGAGATCTCCGGGTTTTCATCGCCATGCGCTATTGGCATCCGTTCAGCGCCGAGACCGCGGCCGCGGTCAAGGCATACGGGGCCGAGCGGGTGGTGCTGTGTCCGCTCTATCCGCAATATTCGACCACGACCACCGGCTCGTCGCTATCGGACTGGCGGCGCGCGGCGGCTCGGACCGGGCTGATCGCGGAGGAACGGGTGATCGGTTGCTATCCAACCGCGGCCGGTTTGATCGCCGCCCAGGCGCGGCTGATTCGAGCCGCCCTCGACGAGGCGGAAGGCTTTGGCCCGGCGCGGGTGTTGTTCTCCGCCCATGGCCTGCCGAAAAAAATCATCGCCCGCGGCGATCCCTATCAGTGGCAAGTGGAGCGGACCGCGGCCGCCGTGGTCGATGCCCTGGCGATCGATGGGTTGGACTGGGTCGTCTGTTATCAGAGCCGGGTCGGACGGCTGGAATGGATCGGACCGGGCACCGAGGCCGAGATTCGTCGCGCCGGGCGGGACCGGGTGGCGGTTGTGGTCGTCCCGATCGCGTTCGTGTCCGAGCATTCGGAAACCCTGGTCGAACTCGATATCGAGTATTCCGAGCTCGCCACGGCGGCGGGGGTGGCCGCCTATGTGCGGGTGCCGGCGTTGGGGACCGAGCCCGCGTTCATCGATCAGCTCGCGGACCTGGTTCGCGCGGCGATGGCCGGGGAGACGCCGGCCCGGGGGCAATGCCCGGCCGAATTCGGCGCCTGTGGCTGCCGCCAGGAGGAACAGCGGCATGGTTGAATGGTTGGCATCCGCCTATCCCTGGATCAAGGCTCTCCATATAGTTTCGGTGATGGCCTGGATGGCGGGTCTCCTCTATCTGCCGAGGTTGTTCGTCTATCACTGTGACGCAGAGCCCGGTTCGGTACAGTCGGAGACCTTCAAGGTCATGGAACGCCGGTTGCTGAAGGCAATCATGACCCCGGCAATGGTTGGGGCGTGGGTGTTCGGGGTTCTGTTGTTGGCAAGCCCTGGCGCGATCGACTTTGGAAGTGGCTGGATTCACGTCAAACTGGCGCTGGTCCTGGTCATGAGTGCCCTCCATGGTGCCATGGTCGGATGGCTTCGCGGCTTCGCGGCCGAGGCCAATCGACATACCGCCCGGTTCTACAGATTCGTCAACGAGGCGCCGACGGTGCTGATGGTTGTGATCGTGTTGCTGGCGGTCGTGAAGCCGTTTTGAGGGATTTGGAAAAGCGCGCGAGTGAATTCGACGTTTGACGGAATTGATTTGGTCACGTAAAAACAGGGTTGCCCTTGAACGGGCGTGATTAAGACCCGCCAGATTTTCTCTACCACCCAGCCGTATGACCCGCCGCCGCGGGCGGGATGGCCCGTAACGGGCACGGGTTCCGTCGCAGGACGGCACCGGCACTGCGGTCAGCGTCAAATCAGCCCTCGCCCGAATTCGTCTTTGCAAGTCTTGGCAACATGAATCTCCAGGAACTCAAACAGAAAAATCCGACCGCATTGCTCGAATATGCCGAGGAATGCGGCGTCGAGAATGCGAACACCCTGCGCAAGCAGGATTTGCTGTTCGCAATTTTGAAGCAGCTCGCGGACAGCGACGTCGCCATTTTCGGTGACGGCGTGCTCGAGATTCTTCAGGACGGGTTCGGTTTCCTGCGGTCACCGGAATCGAACTATCTGCCGGGGCCGGACGATATCTATGTCTCGCCGAGCCAGATTCGCCGCTTTGCCTTGCGCACCGGCGACACCATCGAGGGTGAAATCCGCCAGCCCAAGGAGGGCGAGCGCTATTTCGCGCTACTCAAGATCAACACCATAAATTTCGAGGAACCGGACAAAGCCCGCCACAAGGTTCATTTCGACAATCTGACACCGCTTTATCCCGAGCAGTGGCTGCGCCTGGAAATCGAGACAGCCCAGGACAAGGACAAGACCGCGCGGGTGATCGACCTGGTGTCGCCGCTCGGCAAGGGCCAACGGGCGCTGATCGTCGCCCAGCCCCGGACCGGCAAGACGATGGTGCTCCAGTGCATCGCCCACTCGATCACCGCCAATCACCCGGAGGTGGTTCTGCTGGTGCTGCTGATCGACGAGCGGCCAGAGGAAGTCACCGACATGCAGCGATCGGTGAAGGGCGAGGTGGTGAGTTCGACCTTCGACGAGCCCGCGACCCGTCACGTCCAGGTCGCCGAAATGGTGATCGAGAAGGCCAAGCGCCTGACCGAGCACGGCCGCGACGTGGTGATCCTGCTCGATTCGATCACCCGGCTCGCGCGCGCCTACAATACAGTGGTGCCGTCGTCCGGAAAGGTGCTGACCGGCGGCGTCGATTCCAATGCCCTGCAGCGACCGAAGCGATTTTTCGGCGCCGCCCGCAATATCGAGGAAGGCGGTTCGCTGACCATCATCGCCACCGCGCTGATCGATACCGGCTCACGCATGGACGAGGTCATCTTCGAGGAGTTCAAGGGCACCGGCAATTCCGAGATCGTGCTCGACCGCAAACTCGCCGACAAGCGCACCTATCCCGCGATCGACATTGGCAAGTCGGGGACCCGCAAGGAGGAGTTGCTGGTCGACAAGGGCGAGCTGGCGAAAATGTGGGTGCTGCGCCGGATTCTGACGCCGATGGGAGTCACCGATTCGATGTCATTCCTGCTCGACAAGCTCAAGGGCACCAAGTCCAATGATGAATTCTTCGAATCGATGAACACCTGAATCAGGCGCGCCCCGGTTCCGGCTGTCGGCCAGATGCCGGCTTCTCGGTGGCATGATTTTCCGCGACCCCCACCCACATCCGCGCGGGATCCAGAGATTGATGGGATTTCGCCGCGCGCCGTGATACCGGTTGAGGCGGATCTGGCGGCAGCGAGCGGAGGGCATCATGGGCATCGCAATCACGGGATTCGGGCACTGGTCCCGGGTCGCGGTCGCGGCGGGCGTGCTGAACCTGGGTCTGGCATCGTCCCCGGGCGCGCAGGGACCCGATCCGGACACGGTGGAGATCAAGATTCACAAGATCACCGAGACAGTGTCCATGCTCGAAGGCGCGGGCGGCAACATGGGCGTCTGGGCGGGCGCGGATGGCGTGTTCCTGATCGACGATCAATACGCGCCGCTGACCGACAAGATCGTCGCCGCGATCGAGACCATATCCGACCGACCCGTCCGGTTCCTGATCAACACCCATATTCATCCCGATCATGTCGGCGGCAACGAAAACCTGGGCCGGCGCGGGATCACCATCATCGGCCATGAAAACATTCGGGCGCGCCTGATGGCGGGGGTGTTCGACAGGCCGCCGGCGCCCGCCATCGCGTTGCCCGTGGTCACCTTCAAGGACGGGGTGAGCTTTCACCTCAACGGCGAAGAGGCCCGCGCCACCAAGGTGGCCGATGCCCACACGGATGGCGACACCATCATCCATTTCATCGCCTCGGACGTCATTCATACCGGAGACGTGTTCCGGACCACCTCCTTTCCGGTCATCGACACCCGTCACGGCGGCAGCTATCTGGGCACTCTCGAGGCGCTGGACATGATCATCGCCATGGCCGGCCCCAACACCCGGATCATTCCCGGACACGGCCATGTCACCGACCTGGCGATGGTGAAGACGTTTCGCGACATGGTCGCCGACCTCGGCGCGAGGGTGGCGGTGTGAAACGGCGTGCAATTCTGACCCCTGTTGAGGGGTAATCGGCGTCCAAATTTGACCCCCTGAAGTTGGCAGGTCCATGTCCCCCGTTTTGGGCGAGCGGGGTGGCGGGGGATGTTGGTCGTGGAGACGATAGGGCGGATTCGGCGGGAGTATTTCGTCAAGAGGAAGCCGATCA
>CAJWQN010000051.1 GCA_913045505.1 uncultured Rhodospirillaceae bacterium
GCGCCGCGCCAGCGGGGAAAAAGATGTTTGCTCCTGCACCGGGGGGTCCAATGGGTGACCCCGATGGTGGCGGGACGGGTTCAGTAGAGGCCGCGGTCGGCGGCGGGGATCGCGCCAGGCGTCGGGGCACCGGGGACCCTGCCGCCGGCCAGCGGCGCGCCGGCGGTGGGCTCGGTGCCGGGCTTGAACGCTTCGAGAATGACGCGCTTGGTGGCCGGGCCGGGCAGCCGGCCGGTGTCGGCGTCGATCCGGACCATGCGAATTCCGCGCGGCACCCGGAACGGGGCCGGCGGCGTGCCGCCCAACGCCTCGGCCATGATCCGCTTGAAAATCGGCGCGGCGACGTTGGAGCCGGTCTGGCGCGGCCCCAGGGTTCGCGGCTGGTCGAAACCGACGAAGGCGCCGACCACCAGATCGGGGGCGAAACCCAGGAACCAGGTGTCGAAGCTGTCGTTGGTGGTGCCGGTCTTGCCGGCGAGCGGGCGGCCAAGCGCGGCGATCCGTCGCCCGGTGCCGCGCTCGATCACGCCCTTGAGCACCCAGGTGATCTGGAACGCGGTCGCCGGATCGGTGACCTCGGCACGAATATCGGCCAGGCGCGGGACACCGGCCGCGGGACCGTCGAGGCCCCGGCAGTCCTTGCAGATCCGGCGATCGCGCCGGTAAATGGTACGGCCGTTCCGATCCTGAATGCGCTCGATCAAGGCCGGGGCCACATACTTGCCGCCATTGACCAGCATGGCGTAGGCCGCGGTCAACCTGATCAGGGAGGTTTCGCCGGCGCCCAGCGCCACCGACAGATTGGCCGGATAATCGCCGATGTCGAATCGACGCGCGACCTGCTGGACTTGATCGATCCCCAGGGTGCTGGCCAGGCGCACGGTCATCACGTTCCGAGATTTTTCGACCCCGACCCTCAAGGTCGCCGGGCCATAGAAGTCGTGGCTGTAGTTCTGGGGCTTCCACATGCCGAGCCCGGGCCCCTGATCGATCGCGAACGGCGCGTCGAGAATCAGGCTGGCAGGGGTGTAGCCGTGCTCCAGGGCGGCCAGATAGACGAACGGCTTGAAAGCCGAGCCCGGTTGGCGATGGGCCTGGGTGGCGCGATTGAACTGGCTGCCGGCGAAGCTCCAACCACCGGCCATGGCCAGCACCCGGCCGGTATGGGGATCCATGGCAACGACCGCGCCCTCGACATCGGGCACTTGGCGGAGGCCGAATTCGTCCGCCGCCGGTGGCACCGGATGGGCAGGGTCGGACGGGGCCGCGTCTTCGATGTCGGCCAGCCGCTCGACCGCGACCACATCGCCCGGAGCCAGGACTTGATCGGGGCGGCGGACCTCGGGGCCCAGCCGCTGATTCTCCTGCCAGGACCGCGCCCAAGTCAGCTCGGCCAGGGAAATCCGGCCATGGGGGCCGTCGGCAAGACCGATCCGCGCCTCGGTCGGGCCGACCTCGAGCACCGCCGCCAACCGCCACGGGCTCAGGCCCGGCGGCGCTATCACGCCCGCCAGCCGTCGACGCCAATCCCCGTCGAGCTCGATCCGCGCGACCGGCCCGCGCCAGCCGTGACGGCGGTCGTAGCCAGTCAGGCCAGCGCGCAGCGCCCGATCGGCGATCGCCTGCAGGCGTGGGTCAACGGTCGCCCGAACCGACAGGCCGCCTTCGTAAAGCGAGTCCTCGCCGTAGCGTTCGGCGATTTCCCGGCGCACCTCCTCGGCGAAAAACGGCGCCGTGACAAGCTGGCTGCGATCACGGTCCCGCATCTCGATCGGGGCCGCCATCGCCGCCCGCATCGCCGCCTCGGTGATGAACGAGTCCTCAGCCATCCGCCGCAACACGTAGTTGCGCCGCTCCACCGCCGCCTCCGGCTTCCGAACGGGGTGGTAGTTGTTGGGTGCCTTGGGCAAGCCGGCGATGAATGCGATCTCCACCAGGTCGAGTTCGTCGAGCGACTTATCGAAATAATTCATCGCCGCCGCCGCGACCCCGTAGGAGCGCTGGCCGAGAAAAATCTCGTTGAGGTAAAGCTCGAGGATTCGGTCCTTGGACAAGGCGCGCTCGATGCGGACGGCGAGCAGGGCCTCCTTGATCTTGCGTTCGATCGACACCTCGTTGGTCAGCAGGAAGTTCTTGGCCACTTGTTGGGTGATCGTCGAGGCGCCGATCAGCCGCTTCCGGGAGCCGAGATTCTCCAGGTTCTGAATCGCGGCGCGGGTGATGCCGATCACGTCGATTCCCAGATGGTCATAGAAGTTCTTGTCTTCGGCGGCGACGAACGCCTTGATCACGATCTTGGGCATCGCGTCGATGGGCACGAACACGCGCTTTTCGCTGGCGTATTCGGCTAGCAGGCGGCCGTCGCCGGCATGGAACCGACTCAAGGTGGGCGGCCGGTAGTCGGCAAGCTGGCCGTAATCGGGCAGTCCCCGCCCATAATGGTGCATTCCCCACAGCACCACGCCCGCTCCCCCGGCCCCGGCCAGGACCACAAGCACGATCAGGACCACGGTCAAGCGAACCAGTAATCGGATTGGGCGAGGGAGCACAGGTGATGTCATGAGCGGCGGGCCGACGAAGGGAATCGAGGCGCGAGGCGGAGTGACCACCGGATTCTATATCGCCAAATTATGGCTGAGTTATGTCCAAAGGGAAATCGCCATGAATCAATCGGGTCGTGGAACCGCGAAATCGGTTATTCTGGCCGCGGCAATAGATCCGATAGAACCGGGCAGATGAAGAGGATTGGAGCCGTCAGGCCGACCGAGGCACGCATGGAAACTTACGATCGAGACGGCGATCTTCTCTATCCCGGCCTGCTCTCCGACGCCGAGGTCACGACCACGCGAGCGCAAGTGGTGCGGCTGGGCGCGGTTGACGATCCTTGCCTGGTCCGCGAGGTCACTCGGGCGCGGCCACGGCGATGTTCCGGATGCACGAGACCGACGCCGCCACCGCGTCGGCCCCATCTCCCGCCCTGTCTCGCCACAATCGTTGGCAAGCATATTTTTGCTACAATATGATGGAAAACTGCCCCGAATCGGTTCCGGAGCCCCGCCCCGATCATGTCCCGTCCGGCAATTGGGATCCGGTGGCGATGGCGATGGACGAAACGATCCTGGCCGGCGCGCCCGGCTGAGTTCCGGCAATCCCGGCGCGCATCTCGGCACCGTTCCATGCCGGCCTGGCGGTAAGATTCTATCTGCCCTTCGGTGAGGACTGGTGGCCCTACGCCGCGCGGCGGATCGGTGAAAATCCGCGCAACGCCCTGTTCGTGGCGCGCGCCATTCTTGCGCGCCGCTGAGGATTCGCGGCCGGCGCTCAGAACCGACGCGCGGTGCGGATCTCGAAAAACCGGTCGACGGCGTGCGCAATACCGTGAATCAGCGGCATCCGCCCTTTGCCACCGCGCAGCATGGCCGAGTCATCCCGGTTCGAGAGGAATCCCAACTCGATCAGGACGGACGGCACGTCAGGCGCCTTGAGCACGCGAAAGCCGGCTTGGCGGTGGGGCTTGCGCAACACGGCCAAACCGCGGTCGCGGAATTCCGAAACCAGAATATTGGCGATCTCGGCCGAAAAATTCTTGGTCTCGCGCTGCGCCAGATCAAGCAGGATGCCCGACACCCCCGGCTCCTGAGCCGCCAAATCGACTCCGGCGATAATGTCGGCCTTGTTCTCCTTGGCGGCCAGCGCCGCCGCCTCCCGATCGGACGCGGTCTCCGACAGGGAATAGACATGGGCGCCGCGAATCTTGGCATCGGCGATCGAATCGGCGTGCAGCGACAGGAACAGATCGGCACCCACCCGGCGTCCGATCGCGACTCGCTCGCGCAGGCGGCGGAAAATGTCGCGATCGCGGGTCAACTTGACCCGATAGCGGCCCAGGCTTTCGAGCCTGGCCGCGAGCTCCTTGGCCGCGGCCAAGGCGATGCGCTTTTCGTACATGCCGCCAGGGCCGATCGCTCCGGGATCGACACCGCCATGGCCGGCATCTATGACGACGACGAATTTGCCATCACCGGCCGAAGGCCCGGGCGAGACGGCGGCGGCAGTGTCCCCGGTCGAGGGTCTTGCCGGTGCCCCGGCGCCCTGTGACGCCGTCTTTCGGAATTCGGCCTCGGTCGCGGGCTCGAGATCAAGGACCAGGCGGTAGGGTTTGCCTTCCAACGGCGGCAGCACGAACAGCCGCTTGATTCGTGCCGGCCCCGACAGATCCAGAACCAGCCGGGAGTTGCCGACGTCGAACAAACCGAAGCGAAATCCGGCAACCAACCCGGTCGCTCCGCCAGCCGCTCCCGCCGACTCTGGAATGGCGAATTCGAGTTCCGGAAAATCGAGCACCATCCGGTTCGGATCCGGCAGAGTGAACAGCCGGTATTCGACCTGTCGGGACAACTCCAGGACGAACCGGGTGTAAGTGGCGTGCGCCCATGATCGCGCGGCGGTCACTGTCGGCCTGCCGTCGGCCACCGCCGCCTCGGCAAACCAGAGGCTCACCGCCAACAAAAGGGTCGGCCACAACCAAACACCGGCCCACCGTGCCCGGCGCGCGCCGCCCAGCGCCGCCCTCATCCGCCTTGGGTCCATCTCAATCTGAACCGTTCACCGCTCTACAGACGCAAAATACTGGAGCCCAGATTTGAAACAATACCACATCTTGCAATATGGTGGCAGAACAATGGCAGCGCATGGACTTGCCTGGAACTGTCGGCCGCGCCGCTTCGGCTTCTTCGCACATTGATTCGAGACGCCGGTCGAGACAGCTATTGAGAAACCGGAAGCCCGTGTCTATGATCGCCGTGCTCGCGGAACTTGGGATTCGGTCGCCGGCAGCGCGGCGGGTTCCGGTGGCCGAGCAACCCCACATGCGCGCCCACCTCACGCTCGGCGCCCGTGCGGGCGGATTTCAATCGGGCCCGGCCCGGCCGCGAAAAGGGTGCTCCAGGAGAGTCGATGTGACGACAAGCTGCGCCCGACACGACGGCACGGGGAGTGGCGGATTTCGCCGGCGCTCATCCGATCAGCTCCCGCCAACATCCGGTGCCGCCAGGGGCGGCACCACGCAATTCAGACACGCGCCGCCGGCGCGCCCCCACGGCGCGCGGCGTGAGCGCGAGACAAGGAACCCACACTTATGGCAACTCGAATGCTCATCGACGCGACCCACGCGGAGGAAACGCGCGTAGCGGTCCTCAACGGGATGATTCTCGAGGAATTCGATTTCGAAACCTCGACCAAGGCCCAACTCAAGGGAAACATATACCTCGCCAAGATCACCCGGGTCGAACCATCGCTGCAAGCGGCGTTCGTCGATTACGGCGGCGACCGTCAGGGCTTTCTGGCGTTCAGCGAAATCCACCCCGACTACTATCAGATTCCGATCGACGATCGAAAAGCGCTCTTGGCCGAACAGGCCGAGACCGCCGATGACGAGCGCTCCGAATCCGCCGATTCCGAGCCGGCTGACAGCGGCGCGCCGAGCGACGAAAGGGAAGCGAACGGCGCCGACCCGGACGAGGGGGTCGAAACCGTCAGCGCCGAGGAGGAAGAGGAGATCGCCAGCCGGTCCACGCTCCGCTCGGCGTACAAGAAATACCGGATCCAGGAGGTCATCAAGCGGCGCCAGATTCTGCTGGTCCAGGTGACCAAGGAGGAGCGCGGCACCAAGGGCGCGGCACTCACGACCTATATCTCCCTGGCCGGACGCTATTGCGTGCTGATGCCCAACGCCACCCGCGGTGGCGGCATCAGCCGCAAGATTCAGTCGGGCGAGGCACGCAAGCGCCTGCGCGCGGTGGTCAGCGCGCTCAACCTTCCCGAAGGCATGGCGGTCATCTTGCGTACCGCCGGCCAGGAGCGCACCAAGGCCGAGATCAAGCGCGACTACGAATATTTGCTTCGCCTGTGGGATTCGATCCGCGAACTCACCCTGCGATCGACCGCGCCGACCCTGATTCACGAGGAAGCCAACCTGATCAAACGCTCCGTCCGCGATCTGTATCGAAGCAACATGGACGAGATTCAGGTCGAAGGCGAAGCCGGCTATCGGACCGCCAAGGATTTCATGCGCATGCTGATGCCAAGCCACGCCAGGAAGGTGCAGCGGTATCGCGACAGGACCACCCTGTTCCACAAGCATCAGATCGAAAGCCAACTCGACGCCATGCATCGCGACACGGTCCGGCTCGGATCGGGCGGCTACATCGTGATCAACCCGACCGAAGCCCTGGTCGCGATCGACGTGAACTCCGGGCGGGCCACCCGCGAGCGCCACATCGAGGAAACCGCGACCAAGACCAATCTGGAAGCCGCCGACGAGATCGCGCGGCAATTGCGGTTGCGCGACTTGGCCGGGCTAATCGTGATCGACTTCATCGACATGGAGGAAAACCGCAACAATCGCGCGGTCGAGCGGCGGCTCAAGGATGCCGTACGCTCGGATCGGGCACGAATCCAGATGGGCCGGATCAGCGCCTTCGGACTGCTCGAGCTGTCGCGCCAAAGGCTCAGACCCAGCCTGATGGAGGTCTCCTCCGCGCTCTGCCCATCCTGTGCGGGCTCGGGCCGGGTCCGGTCGATGGAATCGACCGCCTTGCAAGCCCTGCGAGCGATCGAAGAGGAAGGAATCCGCGGCCGGGCATCGGAAATCCGGGTGACCATGCCGACGGCGGCGGCCATGTATTTGCTCAATCAAAAACGCGCGTCGCTGAACGAGGTCGAACAGCGGTACGCCTTGGTCGCCACGATCAGCACCGACGACACGCCGCGCCCGCCCGATTGCCGGATCGAGCAAATTGCCGCCCGCCCCGCGGATGCCGATGCCGGGGCCGCCCCGGAAGCTCCGGCCCAGGACGCCGAGGCGACGGCGCCGCAGCCGGATGAGGAGGCCACCAGCCGCCGCCGCCGGTCACGCCGACGGCGCAAGCGCCCGGAAGAACGTACCGCCCCCGCGGATGTGGCGGAGACCGCTCCGACCGAGGCGCCCGCGGACGCCGAAGCCGCGGCGAGCCGCCCTGACGGAGAAACATCGGAAGCGGCCACCGAGGCCGAGGCCGATGAAGCGCGGCCGCGGTCGCGCCGACGCGGCAGGCGCGGGGGACGCCGGCGGTCCCGGCAAACCGAGACGGCCAATGCGCCCAAAACGGAAAGCCCGGACAAGGCCGACAACATGCCGATCGCGAGCGGTCGGCCCGACGCGGAGGAGGCATCGGGGGGCATGGCGAGCAGGGAGCCGGCCGTCGCGGCCGCGGCCGACTCGGACAATATTGCTCCAGACGCCGCCGCCGAGGCCGTGACCGCGGCCAAACCGCCACGCCCACGCCGGCGCCGCGCGCCCCGAAAGACCGCGGCCAAAACCGACGAGGGGGCTTCCGCCGACGCCTCGGCGCCCGCGACACAGGACTCGCCAAATGGCGCCAAGCCTGACTCAACGCCCTCGGAGGTGACCGCGGCGCCCGACTATGGCGGCGACATGGCCCCCCCAGTGCCCACCGCCGAACCCGGCGAACGCCCGACCCGACGGGGCTGGTGGCAACGGGTGACCGGGCTTTAGCGGCCACGTCCCGTCGCCGCAATCGGCGCCGAGCATTGCGTTAGAGCAAATCCCGAGCGGATCGAATCGATCCGCGACGACGTATTTGCTCGAGAACGAACGATTAGAGCATTTTCCGACCCTATTTGGTCGAAGAATGCTCTAAGACCCGATGCCGATCAGGTTCCGCCACTCGTCCTCGGTCAACACCGTGACGCCCGCCGCGCGGGCCTTGGCGAGCTTCGAGCCGGCTTCCGCGCCGGCGACCAGGTAATCGGTCCGCGCCGACACCGAACCCGCGACCTTGGCCCCCAGGCCCAGGGCCTGGGCCTTGGCTTCGGCGCGGCTGGTGGCGGCCAGGGTGCCGGTGAAGACCACGGTCTTGCCGGCCACGGGCGAGGCGTTTTCCGGTGCCGTGAAATCCTCGACCCGGACTCCATAGTCGGGATCGGCGAGATCGTCGAGAACGCTCAGATTGTGAGGCTCGGCGAAAAAGCCCGCCAAATCAGCGGCAACCTTGGGGCCGATCCCGTCGATTCCGACCAGCGCCTGATAGGCTTCGCCGGTCTCGTCCGCCGCCGATTCCAAGGCCGCCCGGAGCGCCTTGAGGGACAGATAGTTCCGCGCCAACAGCCGAGCCGTGGTCTGCCCGACTTGGCGGATGCCGAGGGCATAAACGAACCGATCCAGCGGAATGGTGCGCCGCTCGGCGATCGCCGCCAGCAGGTTGGCGACCGATGTCTCGCCCCAGCCCTCGCGCGCGGCGATATCCTCCGCCCTAGCGGCCAGGCGAAACAGATCGGCCGGTGACCGGACCAATCCGTCGGCCCAGAACGCCGCGATCTGCTTTTCTCCCAGACCTTCGATGTCGAAGGCGTCGCGGCTGACGAAGTGGCGCAACCGCTCGACCGCCTGGGCTTCGCAGATCAGACCGCCGGTGCACCGACGCACCGTCTCGCCCACTTCGCGTATCGCCAGGCTGTCGCAGACCGGGCAGCGATCGGGAAACCGGAACGGCTTGGCGTCGGCGCGGCGCTGGTCCGGATCCACCGACACCACCTGCGGAATCACGTCGCCGGCCCGCTGCACCACCACCAGGTCGCCGGGGTGGATATCCTTGCGCGCGATCTCATCCTCGTTGTGCAGGGTCGCGCGCTGGACAACGACGCCGCCCACGGTCACCGGCTCCAGTTGGGCGACCGGGGTCAGCGCGCCAGTCCGGCCGACCTGGACGGTGATCGCCTTCAACACGGTCTTGGCCTGCTCGGCCGGGAACTTGTGGGCGATCGCCCATCGGGGACTGCGGCTGACCGCGCCCAGGCGCTGCTGCCAATCGAGCCGGTCGACCTTGTAGACGACCCCGTCGAGATCGAACGGAAATTGGGCGCGGCGGGCGGCGATGTCGTCGTAATAGGCGAGAATTTCGTCGAGGTCGGCGCTGAGAATCGCCGGTTCGTTGAGCGTGAAGCCAAGAGAGCCAAGTCGGGCACGCGCGCCCCACAAGTTCTCGCCCAAGGAAAATGTATTTCCAGGAGCGCCGACCTCGCCCCAGGCGTAAGCGAAAAAATGAAGCGGGCGGGTCGCGGTGATCTGGGGGTCGAGCTGGCGAAGACTGCCGGCCGCGGCATTGCGCGGATTGGCGAACGGGCTTTCGCCCGCGCCGACGCGGGCGTCGTTTAGGGCCGCGAAATCGACCTTGGTCATGTAGACCTCGCCCCGAATTTCGATCACGTCCGGAAACCGCGTCCCCGCCAGAACTTCGGGAACGTCGTCCAGGGTGCGAAGATTCGCGGTGATGTCCTCGCCCTCGCGACCGTCGCCACGGGTGGCGCCGAGGACCAGGCGTCCGGCCTGGTAACGGAGCGAGGCCGACAGCCCGTCGATCTTGGGTTCCGCGACCAGCGCCACCGGCTCGGTCTCGGCGAGTCCCAGAAACCTGCGGACGCGGGCGACGAACTCGACCACGTCGGCATGGGCGAAGGCGTTGTCGAGCGACAGCATGGCCTGGGCATGGCGGACTTTACGGAACCCGCCGCCAACCGGCGCGCCGAGGCGTCGCGAGGGGCTGTCCGACCGCGCGAGCGTCGGAAATCGCGCCTCGATCAGGGCGTTCCGGCGCCGCAAATCATCGTAATCGGCGTCGGAAATCTCCGGCGCCGAGCGGTTGTAGTAGAGGTCGTCGTGATGGGCGATGGCGGGCCCGAGCCGAGCCAGCTCCTCGGCCGCCTCGGACTCGGTCAGCATCCCCGGCGGCTTGACGACGGCAGCCGTCACGGCCCGTGGCACTCGGCGATCAGGCTGGCGGCGGCGGCCCGGGCCTGGTCGGTGATGTCGGCGCCGGCCAACATGCGCGCGATCTCCTCGTGGCGCTCCGCCTCGGCCAGCCGCGCGACCCCGGTTCTGGCGCGGCTGCCGTTGTCACGCTTGGCGACCCGGAAATGATCGCCGGCACGGGCCGCGATTTGGGCCTGGTGGGTGACCACCAGCACTTGCGCCCGGCGACCGAGGCGAGCCAACCGGGCGCCGACCGCATCGGCGACCGCGCCGCCGATGCCGCTGTCGATTTCGTCGAAAATCATGCACCCGGCATCGCCCTCCGCGGCGGTCACCACCCGCAGCGCCAACATGAATCGAGACAGCTCACCGCCGGAGGCGACGCGCTGGATCGGCATGGCGGCGGCGCGGTTGGTGGCAACCTCGAACGCGACGCGCTCGGCTCCAGCCCGGCCCCAGTCGGGTTCGGGGAGCGAAACCAGCGCCGTCCGGAACTGGGCACCGGTCAATTTCAGGTCATCGAGTTCGGCGGTGATCGCGGCGTCGAGCCGACCGGCGGCGGTGGCCCGCGCCACGGTCAATGTTCGCGCGGCATCGGCGAACGCTCCATGGGCCGCGGCCGTCCGGTGCCGCAACGCCGTCATAGCCTCGTCGCCGGTATCGAGCGCCGCCAACCGTGCCGCCAATTCGGCGTGCAGCTGAACCAGCGCGTCCACGGCCACGTCATGCTTTCTGGCCGCCGCCCGCAGCGCGAACAGCCGCTCCTCCACCCGCTCCAGGCGGGCCGGCTCCAGATCGAGTTCGAATCCCGCCGCTTCCAGCAGGGCGATTGCCTCGGTGGCCTCGATCGCGGCGCGTTCGAACGCAGCGACCAGGCCGCCCAGCCGGCCACCGGCGCGGCCAGCCGCGCCGGCGATATGGCGTTGCGCGGTGCGCAGCGCGTCATCGACCGGGTGATCGCCGGCCACCGATTGCAGCGCTGAATCCAGCGCCCCCGTGATCGCCTCGCCATCGCGAAGAAAGGCGCGGGTTTCGGTCAGCTCTTGCTCCTCTCCCACCTTGGGCGCCAGGGTTTCCAGCGCTTCCCATGCGTGAAGCAGCTCGTCACGATCGTTGGCCGCCGCCGCCGCGCTCCGCTCGGCCCCGGCCAGTTCGGTCTCCAGAATTCGCCACCTGTCGAAGGCCTCGGCGGTGGCCTCGGCCTCGGCGTCGAGATGGCCAAAGGTGTCGAGCGCCGCCCGATGGGTGGTGGGCGACAACAAGCCGAGGCGGTCATCCTGACCATAGATTTCAACGAGGCATGCGCCGAGTTCCGCCAAGAAACCAATGGTCACCGGCTGATCGTTGACAAACCCGCGGCTGCGCCCGTCGGCGCCCAAGGTCCGGCGCAACACCAGCGTCTCGTCGCCGACAGCGAGGCCACGATCGGCGAGCAGGGCCTGGGCGGTGTGGCGCGCGGCGATATCGAAAGTTGCCGACACGACCGCCCGTTCGGCACCGGCGCGGACCAGAGCGGCATCGCCGCGCCGGCCCAAGGCCAGGCCCAAGGCATCGAGCAGGATCGATTTGCCGGCGCCGGTTTCGCCGGTGAGCACGCAAAGCCCTGCGCCCAGATCGAGATCCAGGCGGTCGATCAGCACCACATCGCGGACCGACAAGCGGGCCAGCATCACGTCGCGCCCGGTTTCGGCGTCGAGCCCAACCCGGTCAGAAAATGCCCAGCAACCACGATCGCTCGCTCAACCGAGGTTCGAGTTCCCGCTCTTCGAGCAGGGCATAGGAATCCGAATACCAGCGGCTGCCCGGAAAATTGTGGCCGAGGACCGCCGCGGTCGCCTGGGCCTCCTCTATGACCCCGAGCGCGAGGTAAGTCTCGGTCAGTCGGTGCAGAGCCTCCGGCACGTGGCTGGTGGTCTGGAATCTCTCGACCACGTTTCGGAATCGATTGATGGCGGCGAGATAGAAGTCGAGGCTCTGATAGGTGCGACCGATCTCCATTTCCTTGCCCGCCAAGTGGTCGCGAGCTAGGTCCATCTTCAACTGCGCATCCCGCGCGTAACGGGAGGTGGGATAACGACGGACGATCTCTTCGAAGGCCTCGAGCGACAGTCGAGTCATTTTCTGGTCGCGTCCGACATCGGAAATCTGCTCGTAATAACTGATTCCCTTGAGGTAATGGGCGTAAGCGGCATCCGGATTGCCGGGATGAAGAGAGATGAACCGGTTCGCCGAAATCACCGCCTCATCGTAGGAGTCGCCCTGATAATGGGCGTAGGCCGACATCAGTTGGGCCTTGGTCGCCCAGACCGAATAGGGGTGCTGACGCTCGACCTCCTCGAAGCTGCCGGCGGCGAGTTCGTAGTTGCCGTCGAGCAACTGGTCCATGGCGGTATTGTAGAGATCCTCCACCGAGCGTTCGAAGTACAGCGCTCCCGGTTCTTCGCACCCGCCCAGCGAGGCGCCCGAAATCAGCACGATCAGGATCATGACCGAAGCTGACCGCCTCGCGCCCCGTCGGCGGTTCGGAGTCGGAGTTGGGAACTGGCGCAACATGAAACAGCTTTCGCAACCTCGCGCCGGTCACTCGCGACCGCGCGCCGTCATTATACCATCCCTCATGCCCATGCACGAGCCGACCTTCCTCGGAATAACCGCGCTCGAGTCCGTATGCGCACTTGACAACCCTTAGCGTCCGTCACCTAAAATGGCGGCATCTAATCGTATTTCGGGAGGACGTCCATGAATACCTTGAAATCTTATGCCGTGGCCGGTGTCGTCGGCACCGCGATGGCGTTTACCGGCGGCGTTGCCTACGCCGAATGCTCGGCGGAAACCTGGCAGGACTGCGCGGGCGGGATCTATACCGACGGCGCAATGGAGACCCCTCTGGGTGAGAAATGGTGGCCAAATGCGCTGTGGGGCGCCGGTGACGAAGCCGGTTCGACCAACTGGTACAAGAAGCCCGAGGTGGTCAAGCGTGCCTTGTCCGTGATCAAGCAGGGCAAGACCATGGAGATCGGCCACGAGTACCACGCCGACATGCCTCTGTTCGGCGCGCGCAAGTTCAGCCTTCGGATTCCGGGCACGCCGACCGGCGGCGCTTTTGGCCCGAACCGGATCATGTGGAACGACGAGTTCCTGGCCACCGAGATCGGCCAGGTCGGCACCCAGTTCGACGGTCTCGGCCATATCGGCGTTCAGGTTGGCGCTGACGGCGACAAGAACGAGATGCGCTGGTACAACGGGTTTACGGCCGCCGAAATGGGCAGCGCCTACGGCCTGCTGAAGCTTGGCACCCAGGAACTGCACCCGATTATCGCCCGCGGCATCCTGTTCGACATCGCCGGCCTGAAGGGCCGCGACATGAACAAGGGCGAAGTCATCACGGTGGCCGATTTGATGGCCGCGCTCAAGCGCCAAGGCATGGAAGGCTACAAGTTCATGCCCGGCGATGCGGTCGTGTTCCGCACGGGTTGGGAATCCAATTGGGAAGACCCGCCGACCTATAACGATGGCTGCCCCGGCATCGGCATGGAAGTTGCCCGCTGGGTTGCCGCTAACCAGGCTGGCATCACGGCTGGCGACACATGGCCGGTTGACGCGGTTCCGAATCCGGACCCGACATGCGTGTTCTGCGTGCACCAGTACTTGCAGGTCCGCCATGGCATCGTCAATCAGGAGAATCTGCGTCTCAAGGAACTGGCTGACGCCGGCGTCTACGAGTTCGCGTACTTCTTCGCACCGGCCCCGATTCGGGGCGCCACCGGCGCGATCGGCAATCCCGTCGCGATCTGGTAAGTCACACCACAGGTCTCTTGACGGAATCGGGGCGTGCCTTGGACACGCCCCGTTTTCTTTGCCGCCCAGATCTGATTGACCCAACATCGCCCCAAGCCGTTTTACGAAACCTGACCGGCGAACGAGGACCAATGCCCATGACAGCATCCAGCCCCGACGACCTCGACCGGTTCCTCGCCTTCGCCGATCGGCTCGCCGATGCCGCGCGGGAGGTGATCAAACCCTATTTCCGTGGCGATCTGGCCGTGGATTTCAAGGCGACCGACACCAACACCGGCCAGCCCGTGACCCGCGCCGATCGCGAGTCCGAGCAGGCGATCCGGGACTTGATCCGGGCCACCTATCCCGACCACGGCATCATCGGCGAAGAGCATGAGGATGTGAATCCGGGCGCCGAATATTGTTGGGTGCTCGACCCGATCGACGGCACCCGCCCGTTCGTCGCCGGCCTGCCCATGTTCGGCACCCTGATCGGCCTGGGCCACGATGGCGTCCCCATCCTCGGGGTTCTCGATCAGCCGGTTCTGGGCGAGCGGTTCGTCGGCAGCGCTCGTGGCAGCTTTCTCAATGGCCGGCCGATTCGCACCCGTCCCTGCGCCCGGGCCCGCGACGCCGTTCACGCCCTGACCGATCACCGCATGATGCGCACGCCGGCCCAACAGGCCGTGCTCCAGCGCCTGATGGGCGAGGTCCGTTTCACCCAATTCGGCGGCAACTGCTATGCCTACGGCATGCTCGCCGCCGGCGCCATCGACCTGGTCACCGAGGGCGATCTGGAACTCTGGGATTTCCACGCCCTGATCCCGATCATCGAGGGCGCGGGCGGGGTGATCACCGGCTGGGACGGCGGTCCGGCGACGAACAGCGGCTTCATCGTCGCGTGCGGCGACCCGGCGCTCCACGCCGAGGTGCTGCCGCTGCTCCAAGGCGCGGTCTGACCCGATTGGCGGCGATCGGGTAGGCGAGAGGCGCACAGAAGCCTATCTTGGGCCGAGAGGCGCCGGGAGGAGTGATGGAACGCGAGGCGATGGAATACGACG
>CAJWQN010000052.1 GCA_913045505.1 uncultured Rhodospirillaceae bacterium
TCCTCCGTTAGCCGGTGGAATACACCTTAGCAGCCTGTCCGATTTTCCGGGACCACCTCAACATCACCGGTCTTGGCATGCTCGCCGTGATGATTGGGCTCCTCGCGGTGGGCGCGGGCCGGGCGCGGGGCGAGGTGCTTTCGCTCACCGAGGCGGAACGGCTCGCGTTCGCGGACGATCCCCGAATCGCCGGGTTTGGCGCCAATGCGATGGCGTTGGACGCCAAGTCGATCGCGGACGGCGAACTTCCCGATCCCGAGCTCAGGCTCGGGATCATGAACTGGCCAATCCAGACCTTCGATCGCGCCAAGGAACCGATGAACAAGATCGAAGTGGGCCTGCGCCAAGTGTTTCCGCGCGGGCGGACATGGTCCTTGAGAACCCAGAGAACCGCGTCTCTCGCCGAGGTCGAGCGTCGCCGCGGCCGGGCCGAAGCCGCCAAACTTCTGCTGGCGGTTCGCCTGGATTGGCTCGAACTGTTCCATCTGGAACAGGTCCTCGAGATCGTGTTGGAAAGCCGGTCAGTCTTCCAGCAAATCATTCAAATCACCGAGTCGCTCTACGGTGTCGGGCGTCAGAATCAGCAGGACGTCCTGCGCGCCCGTCTCGAACTGCGGCTGCTGGAGGACCGGGAACTCGACATCAACCGACGGGTGGAACAGGCACGGGCCCGGTTGGCGAAATGGATCGGCCCGGCCGCGTCGCGTCGGCCGATGCCGCCGACTATGCCGGTGTTGCCGACACCGGCACCGGCGGACGATATCCTGGCCGGGCTCGCCGCACATCCTGAAGTCGCGATCTCCGATGCCGAGCTCGAGGCACGCCACGCCGGGGTCGATCTCGCCAACGAGGCCTACAAGCCCGAGTGGAGTCTCGACCTTGCCTATGGGTATCGCGGCGACGATATCAGCAGCCGGGATCGCTCCGACCTGTTTTCCGTGATGGTGATGGTCGATCTGCCGCTGTTCACGGAGCGTCGTCAGGATCAACGGCTTTCGGCGGCCAAGCATAAGGCGGCGCAGGCCATGTTCCAGCGCGATGACCGTTTGCGGGAGCTTCGTCGCATGCTCGACGAACAATATGCGGCGTGGCGACGCTTGGGCGAGCGGGAGAATCTTTATGAACAAGCGGTGATCGAAGAGGCCGACAATACCTTCGAGGCTTCGCTCAGAGCCTATCAGAACGACGTCACCGACTTTACCGCCGTGATGCGGGACGAACTCACCAAGTTCAAGAGTCTCTTGGAGTTGCATCACATTCGAATCGATCGGGCCATGGCTCATGCCAAGCTGCTCTATTTGCAACGTTGATCTTGTCGGGAGAAGCACGATGACACCCAAAGCCGTTCTTGGAACATTGTTGTCCGCAATCGTGGGAGCCGTCGCTGCTGTCGCGGCGGTCTTGTATTGGCCTCCGTTTCGAGAGGCCGTCCAAATGTTGCCGGCCGGTGTCCTGATCGCGGATCAGGCACCTTCGGACACCGATTCCGAGGCGGATCGGATTTTGTACTGGGTTGCGCCGATGGATCCGAATTATCGCCGGGAGGGCCCCGGCAAGTCGCCCATGGGGATGGATTTGATACCAGTCCATGAGAATGACCAATCGGGCATGTCCGGCACGGATTCGTCGGAGATTCGGATCGCGCCGGCGGTGGTCAACAACTTGGGCGTACGGACCGCCGCGGTGAGCCGCGGGGAGCTCGAACGCCATGTTCGGGCGGTTGGCTATATCGGCTACGACGAAAGCAAGATCAGTCACGTCCATCTGCGCGCCGAGGGTTGGATCGAGCGCCTGGCCGTGAAGGCGGTGGGCGAGCATGTGGCCAAGGGTCAAATCCTGTTCGAGATTTATTCGCCGACCCTGGTCAATGCGCAGGCGGAGCTGTTGCAGGCCTACGCGACCGGGGGCCAGGGGTTGATCGAGGCCTCTTGGCGCCGGCTCCAGTCCCTGGCGGTTTCCGACCGCCAAATGCACACCCTCGTCGATACCGGGCGGGTCGCGGAATTGGTCACGGTTTACGCGTCGCAGCAGGGTGTGGTCTCGGACCTCGGAGTCGCCGAGGGCATGTATGCCGAGCCGTCCACCATGATCATGACCTTGGCGGATCTGTCCACGGTTTGGCTGCTGGTCGAAGTGTTCGAGCAGCAGGCGGGGTGGATTTCGCCCGGCCTGCCGGCGGAAGTGCGCCTGCCCTATGCGCCGGGGCGGATTTGGCAAGGCCGGGTCGAGTATGTCTATCCAGAGGTCGATCCCAGGACCCGAACCCTGAAGGTTCGGCTCAAGTTCGACAATCCCGGCGAGGCCTTGAAGCCCAATATGTTTGCCGATGCAACGATTTTCGCGACAGCGAAGACCGCCGCGCTCAGCATCCCGCGGGAGTCGCTGATCCGCACCGGTGGATCGGTGCGGGTCGTCCTTGCCGCTGGAGAGGGTCGGTTTCGCCCGACCGAAGTGGTGGCCGGGATCGAATCCGGCGACCGCATGGAGATTCTGTCCGGCCTGTCGGAAGGCGACCGGGTGGTGACTTCCGCCCAGTTTCTGATCGATTCGGAAAGCAGCCTCGCCGCCAGCTTCAGTCGCTTCGAAGAGATCGAAATGGCGTCCACCGAGGATTCGGCGCCGACTCCGATTGCCTCGGGAACAGGTGTCGTCAATGCCGTGATGGCTGCCGAGAGAAAAGTGAACCTCACCCACGGCCCGATCCCGGCCATCAATTGGCCCAAGATGACGATGGATTTCTCGGTTCGGGCCGGGGTGGACATCGGTAACCTCGAGGCCGGTGACGAGATCATGTTCGATCTCGAGGAAGGGGAAGCGGGCAACTATGTGATTATCGCCGTCGAGCCGGTCAAATAGGGCTTGTGGGCGATCCCGTGATCGTCAGATTGATTCATTGGTCGATCGAGAACCGGTTTCTGGTCGTCCTGTTGTCGTTGATGGTCGCTGGATGGGGGGTCTATTCGGTGGCGACGATGCCGCTGGACGCGATCCCCGACCTCTCCGACGTTCAGGTGATCGTCAAGACGACCTATCCCGGCCAGGCGCCCCAGGTGGTCGAGGACCAGGTCACCTATCCGCTGACCACGGCGATGCTCGCGGTGCCGAAGGCGGTCACGGTCCGCGGCTATTCCTTTTTCGGGGATTCCTACGTCTACATCATTTTCGAGGACGGCACGGATCTCTATTGGGCGCGCTCCCGGGTGCTGGAATATCTGAGCCAGGTCGCCGGGCGGCTCCCCGCGCAAGCCCGCACCGCTCTGGGGCCCGATGCCACGGGTGTCGGATGGGTGTACGAGTACGCCCTCGTCGATCGGACCGGCGGCCACGATCTCTCGCAGCTTCGCGCGATCCAGGACTGGTTCCTGAAGTTCGAACTCCAGACCGTGCCCGGTGTCGCCGAGGTGGCGACCATCGGCGGCATGGTCAAACAGTACCAGGTCGTGGTCGATCCGGATCGCTTGCGCGCCTATGGCTTCTCGCTGGCCCAGGTCCGCCAGGCGATCCAACGGGCCAACCAGGAAGTCGGCGGTTCGGTGATCGAGTTGGCCGAGGCCGAGTACATGGTCCGTGCCAGTGGCTATATCGCCGGCGAAGACGATTTGCGGAACGTTCCCCTGGGCGTCACCGACGCCGGAACGCCGATCCTGCTCGATCATCTCGCCGACATTCGGCTCGGGCCGCAGCTTCGCCGTGGTGTCGGCGAACTCAACGGCGAGGGCGAGGTAGTCGGCGGCGTGGTCGTCATGCGCTGGGGCGAGAACGCGCTGGCCACTATCGATCGGGTCAAGGCCAGGCTCGAAGCATTGAAGGCCGGATTGCCGGCCGGAGTCGAGGTGATCGAGACCTACGACCGGTCGCGGCTGATCAAGCGGGCTGTGGCGACACTCAAGGAAAAGCTTGTCGAAGAGTTTCTGATCGTGGCCGCGGTCTGCGCGCTGTTTCTGTTTCATTTGCGGTCGTCTCTGGTGATCGTCCTCAGCCTGCCGTTGGGCGTTCTCGTTGCTTTCATCGTCATGAATCATCAAGGCATCAACGCCAACATCATGTCGCTGGGCGGGATCGCCATCGCCGTCGGCGCCATGGTCGATGCGGCCATCGTCATGATCGAGAACGCCCACAAGCATATGGAGCGAGAGCCGATCACGGCCGGGAATCGTTGGCGGATCATGGCCGGGGCCGCCGCCGAGGTCGGTCCGCCGCTGTTCTTTTCACTCTTGATCATCACCCTCAGCTTCCTGCCCGTGTTCACCCTCGAGGCGCAGGAGGGGCGCTTGTTCGCGCCACTGGCGTTCACCAAGACCTATGCGATGGCCGGGGCGGCGTTCCTGTCGGTCACTCTGGTGCCGGTATTGATGGGCTATTTCATCCGTGGCCGAGTCGTGGCCGAGCACCGCAATCCGATCAACCGAATCCTGGTCGCCCTGTATCGGCCGTTCCTTTATGGCGCCTTGCGGTTTCCGCGCTCGGTGATTCTTATCGCCGCCCTGATCGTGGCCACGGTAGCGGTCCCGCTTCAGCGCATCGGCACCGAATTCATGCCTGACCTCGACGAGGGCGATTTGCTGTACATGCCGAGCACCTTTCCCGGCGTCTCGATCGGCAAGGCGCGCGAGATATTGCAACAGACCGACAAGCTGATCCGAACCGTGCCCGAGGTGGCGACAGTGTTCGGAAAAATCGGCCGTGCCGAGACCGCCACGGATCCGGCGCCGCTGACCATGGTCGAGACCACCATACAATTGAAACCGAAGGCGCAATGGCGTCCGGGTCTCACCATGGATGACTTGCGCGCCGAACTAGATCGGCGGGTTCGCCTTCCCGGCCTCACCAATGTCTGGGTGATGCCGATCAAGAATCGGATCGACATGCTGGCCACCGGCATCAAGACCCCGGTCGGGATCAAGGTGGCGGGACCCGACCTCGGCGTCATTGCCGAGATCGGCGAGGAGATCGAGCGGGTGATCCGGCCCATCGCCGGAACCGCATCTGTCTTCGCGGAGCGGGTCGTGGGCGGCCGATTCGTCGATATTCAAATCGACCGCCGGGCGGCGGCGCGCCTTGGCCTCAACATCGCCGACGTTCAGGACGTTGTCCGAACCGCGATCGGGGGTATGAAAATAACCGAAAGTGTCGAAGGCCTGGAGCGCTATCCGGTCAATTTGCGTTACCCGCGTGGCGTCCGCGATTCCATCGAGCGGCTTCGGGAACTGCCCGTGGTGACGCCGACCGGTGCCCATGCCCCATTGGGCGCCGTTGCCGCCATTTCCGTCACCGATGGGCCGGGCATGATCAAAAGCGAGAATGCCCGACTCAACGGCTGGATATTCGTCGATATCGCTGGCCGCGATCTCGGCTCATACGTGGCCGAGGCCCAGCGCCGGGTCGCCCGGGAGATCGACTTGCCGTCCGGATATTCGCTGTCCTGGTCGGGTCAATTCGAATTCATGGAGCGGGCCAAGAAGCGGCTGGGTGTGGTGGTGCCGGCCACCTTGGCGGTCATCGTCGTGCTGCTTTACCTCAATTTCCGGGCGCTGGCACCGGTCTCCATCATCATGGGAACCTTGCCGCTGGCCCTGGTCGGCGGGGTCTGGCTGCTCGACTGGCGCGATTTCAACCTCTCGGTCGCGGTCGGCGTCGGCTTCGTCGCGCTTGCCGGCGTTGCGGTGGAAATCGGCGTGATCATGCTGGTCTACCTGGAGCAGGCCCTGGAGCGCCAACGGGCCATCGCCGACGCGGAGGGCAGGCCATTTTCCTCCGCCGATTTGCGATCGGCGGTCGTCGCCGGTGCCTTGTTGCGGGTCCGCCCGATCATCATGACGGTGGCGGTGATCATCGCCGGCCTGTTGCCGATCATGCTCGGCAGCGGCACCGGCGCCGAGGTCATGAAACGGATCGCGGCGCCGATGGTCGGTGGCATGGTCAGCACGACCCTGTTGACTCTGATCGTGATTCCGGCGGTGTTTCTGCTCTGGAAGCGGTTAAGCTTGGCCCGTACATGACCATGGGCGTGGAGGGACGGGGTGACGGAGACGAGGACCGGGGTGCGGCCGCTCGACGGGGTTCGCGTGCTCGACGCGGCGACGTTCATCGCGGCGCCGTTTTGCGCCACCTTGCTGGCCGAATTCGGGGCCGAGGTGATCAAGGTCGAATTGCCCGGGCGCGGTGACCCGACCCGGCATTTCGGCTCCATGACCGATTGCGGCGATTCGCTGGTCTGGCTGAGCGAGGCGCGCAACAAGAAGTCTGTCACCATCGACCTCCGCACCGAGGACGGCGCGGCCCTGTTCCGGCGCCTGGCGGGCGAGGTCGACGTGGTCTGCGAGAACTTCCAGACCGGGACCCTGGAAAAATGGGGGGTCGGCTACGAGCGCCTGAAGCAGGCCAATCCGGGTCTGATCATGCTCCGGGTCACCGGCTACGGCCAGACCGGCCCCTATGCCCATCGGCCCGGCTTCGGGCGCATCGGCAACGCCTTCGGCGGGATTTCGTTCCTGGCCGGAGAACCCGACCGGCCGCCGGTGACGCCGGGCTCGGCGACCCTGGCCGATTACCTTTCGGGTTTGTTCGGCGCCTTCGGCGTGGTTCTGGCGCTGCGGGCGCGCGAGACGACCGGCATTGGCCAAGTGGTCGATATCGGCCTTTACGAGCCGATTTTTCGCATTCTCGACGAACTCGCGCCAGCCTATCACATGTACGATTTCGTCCGTCAGCGCATGGGGCCCGGCACGGTCAACGCCGTGCCCCACAGCCATTACCGGACCCGCGACGACAAATGGCTGGCGATCGCCTGCACCAACGACGCCATTTTCGCCAGACTGGCCCGGTTGATCGGCCGGGCGGAATTGGCCGGCGACGGCCGGTTCGGAACCACCGCCAAGCGCGAGGCGGCGCGCGCCGAAGTGGACGATCTGGTCGCGGCCTGGATCGGCGATCGCGATCGCGACAAGGCGCTCGGTCTGTGCGCCGAGGCCGAGGTGCCCTGCGGCCCGGTCTATGGCATCGACGAGATTTTTCGTGATCCGCAGTTCGAGGCGCGCGAGAATATTCGCGTCGTCGACGATCCGCGCGCCGGCCCGGTGGCGGTGCCCAACGTGGTGCCCCGGCTGACCGGGACTCCCGGCGTCATCGACGGCCTGGGGCCGGCCCTGGGCGCCGACGTCGCGGCGGTGTTCGGAACGCTGCTCGGCCTCGACGCGGACGAGATCGCGAAACTGAAATCAATGGGCGCGGTTTGACATCGGGACCAATCGGGAGGACGGCATGGGTGATCGGTTGAAGGACAAGGTGGCATTCATTAGCGGCGCCGGCGCGATCGGGCCGGGCTGGGGCAACGGCAAGGCGGTGGCGGTGCTGTTCGCCCGCGAAGGGGCGAAGGTGTTCGCGCTCGATATCGATCGGGACGCGGCCGAGGAGGTGCGCCAAATCATCGCGGAGGAGGGCGGTGCGTGCACCGTCGTTCAGGCCGATGTCACCAAGGCCGGCGAGGTCGAGGCCGCGGTCGCCGCCTGCATCGCCGCCCATGGCCGCATCGACGTGCTCCACAACAATGTCGGCATCGTCGTCGGCGGTGGGCCGGTCGAGGCCGACGAGGAAAGCTGGGACCGCGGCCAGGCGGTCAACCTCAAGAGCATGTTTCTGACCTGCAAATCCGTACTGCCCCACATGGAGCGCCAGGGCGGCGGCGCCATCATCAACATTTCCTCGATCGCCGCCGATCGCTGGCTCGGCGTGTCCTACGCCTCTTATGCCGCGACCAAGGCCGGAATGCTGGGTTTGAGCCAGAACATGGCCATCCAATACGCGGCCAAGAACATCCGCTCGAACTGCATCCTGCCGGGGATCATGGATACGCCGCTCCTGCGCAATCTGCTGGCCGAAATCTATCCGGAAGAGGAAATCCCCGAGCGCATCGCCTATCGCGACAGCCAGGTGCCGATGGGCAAGATGGGCGATGCCTGGGATGTGGCTTATACCGCGCTGTTCCTGGCCAGCGATGAATCGCGCTATATCACCGGCACCCAGATCGTGGTCGATGGCGGGCTGAGCGTCAGCGCCATCGCCGGCTGATCGCGCGGGGGAAGAAGGACCGTGGACTGGACCCGGCGATTGCCGGACGATTTCGTGTTGGCGCCCGACGGCTCGGAAGTCCGGCCGCTGCTCGACCTCGGTCGCGGCGGTCTCGGCCATTGCCAGCTCCCGCCGGGCGCGGTTTCGCTGGCGGTTCGCCACAAGACCATCGAGGAAATCTGGTACGTCATCGATGGCCGGGGCCAGTTGTGGCGCAAGCTCGCCGAGTTCGAGGAGGTGGTCGACCTGGCGCCCGGCGTTTGCGTGACCATTCCGACCGGCGCCCATTTTCAGTTCCGCGGCCGCGGTGACAAGGCGCTCACCTTCATCATGGCGACCATGCCACCCTGGCCCGGGGCCGACGAGGCGGTGCGGGTTCCGGACCACTGGTCGGCCGCGGAATGATGCGGGACCCTTCGGCCCGCCGCCCCCAGACCGGCTATCCCATCGCTGCCCGCGACCTCTTTTGAGCGGTAACGGACACACCTATGGAAACATTGCGATTTGGCGAGGTGACCGTCGATCGGCTGGTCAAGGCGGAGGGTTTGAGCTTTTTCTCCGGGTTCCTGTTGCCGGATTCGGACGATGAGGCGTTGGCGGCTCAGCGCCCATGGCTGGAGCCACAATTCTTCGATGGCGTCAGCGGCCGGTTGGTGATGAGCGTTCATTGCTACGTCATCCGCACCGCTCGCCACACGATTCTGGTCGATACCTGCGTCGGCAATCACAAGGAGCGCCCCTCGACCCCGCCCTGGCATCGGATGGAAACGCCCTGGCTGGCGAATTTGGCCGCCGCCGGAGTCGCGCCCGAGGAGGTGGATTTCGTGTTGTGCACCCACCTCCATGTGGATCATGTCGGTTGGAACACCCGGCTCCGGGATGGCCGCTGGGTGCCGACCTTTCCCAACGCACGATATCTCTTTCACCGGGTCGAATACGAGCATTGGGAGGCGACCGACGATTTCGGGTCGGGAACCGGTGCCGGCGACGGCTGCTTCGCCGACAGCGTGCTCCCGGTCATGGAGGCCGGCCAGGCGCTTCTGGTCGCGGGCGATCATCAGATCGACGACAATCTGTGGCTCGGACCCAGCCCGGGCCATTCGCCGGGCCATGTCTGCCTGTACCTGAGTGCCGGCGGCGGGCGGGCGGTGTTCAGCGGCGACCTGATGCACCATCCGGTGCAATGCGCTCATCCGGAGTGGAACAGCCGATTCTGCCACGACCCCGAACTGGCCCGCGCCACCCGGCATGATTTTCTCGACCGTCACGCGGAAACCGACATCACCGTGCTCGCCGCCCATTTCGCCGCGCCGACCGCCGGGCGCATCGTCGCTGCCGGCGCGCGCTGCCGGTTTCGGACTCGGGCCGAGCCGGGGTCGTCGTGACGGCCATGAGCGACCGAGAAATCGTCAAGACCACCTGCCCGCGCGATTGCTACGATGCTTGCGGAATCGAGGTGCTCATGCGCACCGGCCAGGTGGTCACGGTGCGGGGCGACCGCGACCACCCGGTCGGTCGGGGCGCGTTGTGCGCCAAATGCACCCTCGCCTGTAACGATGCCGGGCGCGATCCGGGGCAGCGCCTGTTGCATCCCCTGAAGGGCGCGGGCGCCAAGGGCGAAGGCCGATTCGAGCCGGTCACCTGGGACCGGGCGCTGGGCGGAATCGCGGATCGCCTCGGCGCCATCCTGGCCTCGGGCACCGCCGAAACCATCCTCACCGCTCATTACACCGGCACCTGCGCGGTGATCGTCGGCGGCTTCCCGATGCGCTTTTTCAACCGGCTCGGCGCGACCCGCGGTGATCGCCAACAGCCATATGGACCTGGCGGCGCGGCTCGAGGATGGGGCGGAATGCCGAGCGCTGATCCTTTGGAACATCAACATCGCCGCGACCAATCCCGAGCGGCAAGATCGAAATCGCGAGTGCCCGTGCGGCGGCCGACGGTCACCCGCTCATCCCCCGGCCCTGGGCCGATTCGCGGCCCGACGGAGGGCGGCCGCGGCTGCTGTCGCCGGCGTCCGCGTGGCACCTGAACTCATCCTACGACAACGACCCGCGAGTGGCCGCGCGGGCCGGGCCGGCGACGGTGACCTTGCACCCCGAAGACGCCGCGTCGCGCGGCTTGCGCGCCGGTCAGATCGCCCGCGTCCACAATGCTACCGGCGCGCTCGAGCTGACGGTGGCGATCGCCGAGGTCGCGCCCGTCGGTGTCGCCCTGAGTCCCAAGGGCCGGTGGCTGAAATCGGGCCGCGAACGGGCGAACGTGAATGTCCTCAATCCGGGCACCAAATCCGACATGGGCGAGAGTGCCGCCGTCCACGGCATCGAAGTCACCGTCGAGCCTATGTGAGCCCCACCCGCCTTCAGCCGGCACCGTGCCTCGGCGGACCACGGCACCGGTCCGACGGACCCGCGAAGATGGAGTCATGGAGGGAGTCACATTAGAGCAAATCCCGAGCGGATCGAATCGATCCGCGACGACGTATTTGCTCGAGAACGAACGATTAGAGCATTTTCCGACCCTATTTGGTCGAAAAATGCTCTAATAATGGGGACATTCGTATTTATTAGTAAGATAGCGGGTTCATAATAGGGCTATAATGGGGTCATTCTATTTTTTGGTAAGAAAGGTAAGGGGAGCATTCCTATTTCTAGCACAAGAAAGTGACGCAGCCTTAATCTTGGGAATTATTCAGAATGACCCCGTTATTTGGAATGACCTTGAAAACAGAATGACCCCATTATCCATACATTACCTGCCTTAAAGCAGAATGACCCCCTTAAGCATTGTGCGCGACGCCATTTTCGTGACCCCGGCTTCAGGCGCGATGGCGCCGAAGGGCGAGGTGTTCGGGGCGTGGCATCACCGTCCCGCGCGGCCGCGCCGGAGGCGGCTAGAGCCGGTGGTAACCGCGATACCAGTCGACGAATCGGGGCAGGCCCTCGTCGATTCCGGTGGTCGGCGCGAAGCCCAGGTCGCGCTGGATGTCGGTGATGTCGGCATAGGTCTCGGCCACGTCTCCGGGCTGCATGGGCAGCATGTCCATCCGCGCCTTGGCCCCGATCGCGTCCTCGAGCACGGCGATGAACCGCATCAGGTCTTCGGCCTTGTGATTGCCGATATTGTAGAGCCGGGCAGGGGCCGCCGCGCCGGTGTCGGCGGGCGGGGGGTCGAGCGCGGCGATCACGCCGGCGACGATGTCGTCGATGTAGGTAAAGTCACGCTTCATCCGGCCATGGTTGAACACCTTGATCGCCCGGCCGGCGAGGATCGCCTCGGTGAACAGATACGCGGCCATGTCGGGCCGCCCCCAGGGACCGTAGACGGTGAAAAATCTGAGGCCGGTGACGGCCAGGCGATACAGGTGGCTGTAGGTGTGGCTCATCAGTTCGTCGGCGCGCTTGGTGGCCGCGTAGAGCGAAACCGGCCGATCGACCGGATCGGCGACCGCGAACGGCAGCTTGGTGTTGCCGCCGTAGACCGAACTGGAACTGGCGTAGACCAGATGTTCGAACGCGGGCGCCTGGCGGCACAGTTCCAGGATGACCGCGTGGCCGACCAGATTCGCATGGACATAGGCCATGGGATTGTCGATCGAATGGCGCACGCCGGCCTGTGCCGCCAGATGCACGACCCGCCGGATCGGCCCGGCCGCGGCGAAAATCGCCGCCATCGCCTCATGATCGGCGATGTCGGTCTCGTGAAACGAAAACCCGGCATGGGGTTCCAATTCGGCGAGCCGGGCGCGCTTGAGAGCAACGTCGTAATAGGCGTTCAAATTGTCCACGCCGACTACCGCCGTCCCGCGCGCGAGCAGCGCCGCGCATAAATGGAAGCCGATGAATCCGGCGGCACCGGTCACCAATACGGCCACGAGACATCTCCAGAGATCAGGCCCGAGCCGTGATCATAAATGTCCGCCAAACCGAAATCACGCTCGTTTCCGGGCATCTTGGCGCATGGCGCCCCTGCCCCGGCGCCCGGTTTCGTCTCGACCAGCGGATCGGTCGAACGATTGTATGAAATTATTGTTGCGGTGCAGCGAAAGAAACTGTTATTGTGCGACGCAGCATGAGGTGGATCGCCGATTCGCCGATTTGCGCGCCCCTGATTGGGCGTTTCCTCCCTTTGAACTCGGGCCGCGCCGTGGCGCGACCCGTTTTTTTTGATTCCGCGCCCGAGCGCCGAGTCTATTCGGCGGCGCGGGCGAAGGGCGCGATCTGGCCCAACGCATCGACCAGAATGCCGAGATCGGCCGCCAGCCGCTTCATGTGGGGGCCGCGGCGAACGCGATTCTCGTCCATGTAGAGGGCGCGATTGATTTCAATCTGAACCGCATGAACGCCGAGGTCCGGTCGGCCGTAATACTTGGTGGTGAAGCCGCCGGCGTAAGGGCGGTTGCGACCGACCCGATAGCCTCGCTCCCGCAGCACAGCCTCGGCCCGGGCGACGACGATGGCCGCGCAGGCGGCGCCATGGCGGTCGCCAAGCACGATATCGAGACCCTGGCCGCCGCCGGCGGCATTGGCGGCCTGGGACGGCATCGAGTGGCAATCGATCAGGATGGCGAAGCCGAACCGACGGACGGTCTCGGCGAGCAACTGGCGGAGCGTCCGGTGGTAGGGAAAATAAAGATCGAGAATCCGCGCCCGGGCCTGGCCGTAGGCGAGCCGGCGGCGGTAAATCGCGGCGCCGCTGGCCGCAACCCGGGGAATGGTGCCGAGGCCGCAGTGCACTCGGGGCGAGGTGGTGTTGGCGTAGGCCGGCGGGCGATCGGTGAACATCGCCGGGTCCAGTTCCAAGGGCTCGCGGTTGACGTCCACCAGCGCGCGCGGGAACAGTGCGCGCAACACCGGCGCGCCGCGCGCCGGCGCTTCGCCGACAAGCTCATCGACGAAACTGTCTTCCGAGCGGCGCAGTGCCGCGATGCCCAGCCGTGACAGCGCCAGAAATTCCTTTCCGTAGCGCCGGCCGCTATGGGGGGATGCCAGCACCAGCGGCACGGTTTGGCGGGCTGGCGCCGCGACCGCGAATCCAACCCCGAAATCGCCTTGCTTGGCACTCGGGGTCAGAGTACCGGCCGACCTGTTCGCGTCCTTCACCATCAAGGGACCGATGCTAACCGATTCCGCCCGCCCACCGCCAGCGACCGGCGGGTCATGTCGGCCGCTCGAGGCCGACCCGTTTGAGCGCACGCGCCTGGCGGCGGCCGAGCTTGGCCGGGTCGAAACCTTCGATCAGGGCTTCGAACATCCGGTGCCAGTTGATTTCGGCCTTGAGGTGGAGAAACACCGAGCCGAGGCCGATCGCGGCGCGGTCGACGAACACGAACTCCCGTGGCGGCTTGACCCCGCCCAGCCGGCGCAGTTCCCGATGCACTTTCACGGCCACGTCGGTGCCGTAATGGCCGGTTTCGCCCTCCTGAATGCGGCGATCCCGGTCGTCGAGCACTGGTGCGTAGACGAACCGGGCCCAGAGATTGAGCACGTCGATCTTCTCGCGAGTGAGGCCGGTGAAACCCCAGCTTTCATAGGCCGAGACCGCGAGCGCCTCATCGCCGTTCAACAGCGCCCGATAGAGGTCGATCACGCCCTTGATGAAGCGGGCATGGAACATGCGGATGCAGCCGTAATCGAGCAGATTGACGGTGTGGTCGGGGCGCACCGTGTAGTTGCCCAAATGGGGATCGCCGTGGATGACGCCGTAGTCGTAGAACGGCACGTACCAGGCCCGGAACATGTTGTGGGCCAGAGTGTTGCGGACTTCCAGGGGCGCGTTCTTGAAGTCGAGCAGCCCGCGCCCGTCGAGCCAGGTCATGGTCAGCAGCCGCCGGGTCGAGAGTTTGGGCAGGACCTCGGGCACGTGGACGCCGGCCTCGCGCTTGAGCATGGCGTCGTAAAGGTGCATGTGCGCGGCCTCGCGGTCGTAGTCCAGCTCCTCGCGCAGGCGGTCGCCGATCTCACGGTGAATCTCGCCCGGATCGATGCTGTTGTCGTAACGCTGGTAGATCGCGAAGATCAGCTTGAGCTGGGTAAGGTCGGCCTCGACCGCCGACTTCATGTCCGGATATTGGAGCTTGCAGGCGAGCGCGCGCCCGTCCAGCGCCCGCGCCCGGTGAACCTGGCCAAGGGACGCGGCGCGGGCCGCCTCGGGCCGATAGGCGGG
>CAJWQN010000053.1 GCA_913045505.1 uncultured Rhodospirillaceae bacterium
CGCCGAGCATGGCCGAACTGGAACTCTATTGCGATCGGGTCGCCGGAGCGGTCGGGCTTCTGTCGATGAGCGTGTTCGAATGCCCGGATCCGCGCGCGCGCGACTTCGCGCTGGCGACCGGCCAAGCCTTGCAACTGACCAACATCTTGCGCGATCTCGCCGAGGACGCCGAGGACGGACGGCTGTATCTGCCGCGCGAACTTCTTGACCAGGCCGGAATCGACGGCGATCTGCCGGCACGGGTGCTGGCCGATCCGGCGGTCGCGCAAGCCTGCGCCGGCCTGGCCCGGGTTGCCGACCGCCAGTTCGACAACGCCGATGCGCTGTACATGGCGATGGCGCCCGGTTCATCGGCCAGCCTGCGACCGGCGCGGATCATGACCGCCGTCTACCGGCGCCTGTTCGAGCGCCTGGCGGCCCGTGGCTGGGAGCGGATCGACGAGCCGGTTCGCCTTGGCAAGCTCGAAAAACTGTGGATCGCCTTTCGCCCGGGCATTCTCGGCCGATGACCGAACCGGCCCCGGGCAGAGTGCATGTGGTCGGGGCCGGTCTGGCCGGCTTGGCCACCGCCGTGCATCTGGTCGGGCGCGGCGTGCCGGTCACCATCCACGAGGCGGCCGGCCATGCCGGCGGCCGGTGCCGCTCGTTCTACGACAACCGCTTGGACTGTCTGATCGACAACGGCAACCATCTGATCATGGCCGGCAACAAAGCGACCTTCGCCTACCTCGACGCGATCGGCGCCCGGCGCCATCTGGTGGCCAAGGCGCCGGCGGCGTTCCCGTTCGTCGATCTGGCCAGCGGCGAGCGGTGGTGCGTGCGGCCCAATCGGGGCCGGTTGCCGTGGTGGCCCCTGGTGCCGGCGCGCCGGGTTGGCGGCACCCGCGCGCTCGATTATTTGCAGGCGATCCGGCTGCCGTTCGCGGGTCGACAGGCGACCGTCGCGGAGGTGCTGGGCGAGCCGGCGCATTTGTTTGAGCGGTTGTGGAATCCCCTTGCCACCGCGGCGCTCAACACCGCTCCGGAAGAGGGCGCGGCGCGTCTGCTATGGCCGGTGGTGGCCCAAACGTTTCTGCGTGGCGAAGCCGCCTGCCGCCCCTATGTGGCCGATCAGGGGCTTTCGCCGGCGTTCGTGGATCCGGCGCTGAAACGGCTTGCCGACAATGGTGCGACAGTCACCTTCAACCGCCGGGTTCGCGCGCTCGACCGCGCCGATGGCCGGGTCCATGGGTTGATCTGCTCAGGCGGGCCGATCTCGCTCGACCCGGCGGACCAGGTCATTCTGGCGGTACCGCCGGCCGGCGCGAAGGCGCTGATCGCGGATCTCGTCGTGCCCGAGGAAAGCCGGGCGATCGTCAACGCACATTACGGTCTGGATCATCCGCCGCGGCTGCCCGGCGGATCACGCTTTCTGGGATTGATCGGCGGCACCGCGCACTGGCTGTTCGCCCGCGACTCGGTGGTGTCGGTGACGGTCAGCGCCGCGGACCAGCTCGCGGATCGGGACAATACCGCGATCGCCGAAATATTGTGGGCCGATGTGGCGCGCGCCTTGGACCTGCCGGCCCGGCCGCGACCGCCGTCGACGGTCATAAACGAGCGGCGCGCGACCTTCGCCCAGACCCCGGCCAACCTCGCCGCCCGGCCCGGCGCCGCCACCGCCTGGGCCAATCTTTTTCTGGCCGGCGACTGGACCGACACCGGTCTTCCGGCGACCATCGAGAGCGCGATCCACTCAGGCCGGGCGGCCGCCGATCTGGCCAACTCACGGCGACGAGCCTGAAACGCGCAAAATATTGATTTGGTTTCCGATTCACGTCCGATATGATTGATTTTCAACGCATGCAGATCGAAGCTTGGGGAAGGGAAACGGACCCGAAAGTCGTTTGATCGACTGCTTTATTCTGGGTATGAATGGGTCCGGATGCACGATCCAAGCGGAAAAGCGCGAAACTGCCCACTCGGGGCAGGGGCTGGATGAGTTGGGGGGTCGGACCATTAGCATCGAAAGCAAGACACCGTTGTTGGACAAGGTCGAGACGCCGGCGGATCTGCGGACGCTCGACGGTTCCGAACTTCAACAGGTGGCCGACGAGCTTCGCCAGGAAGTGATCGACGCCGTGTCGCGCACCGGCGGCCATCTGGGCGCCGGCCTCGGCGTCGTCGAGCTCACCGTGGCGTTGCATTATGTGTTCGACACGCCGACGGATCGTTTGATCTGGGATGTCGGCCATCAAGCCTATCCACACAAGATTCTGACCGGTCGGCGCGACCGCATCCGCACTCTGCGTCAGCCGGGGGGCCTCTACGGGTTCACCAAGCGCGTCGAAAGCGAATACGACCCGTTTGGCGCCGCCCATTCCTCGACCTCGATTTCGGCGGGCCTGGGGATGGCCGTGGCTCGCGACCTGGACGGGCGCGACAACAACGTGATCGCGGTGATCGGCGACGGCGCGATGAGCGCCGGCATGGCCTATGAGGCGATGAACAACGCCGGTTCGCTGTGGAGCCGGCTGATCGTCATCCTCAACGACAACGACATGTCGATCGCGCCGCCGGTGGGAGCGATGAGCGCCTATCTGTCGCGGCTGATCTCGTCGCGCTCATACCGCAGCCTGCGCCACGTCGCCAGCCAAATGGCCGACAAGTTCCCTCGGCCCATGGCCCAGGCGTTCAAGCGCGCCGAGGAGTATGCGCGCGGCATGGTCACCGGCGGCACCCTGTTCGAGGAATTGGGCTTTTACTATGTGGGTCCGATCGACGGCCACAACATCGACCACCTGCTGCCGGTGTTGCGCAACGTCCGCGACGAGGCCCGCGGCGGGCCGATCATGGTTCACGTGGTCACGCACAAGGGGCATGGCTATTCGCCGGCCGAGAAATCAGCCGACAAATTTCACGGCGTCGGCAAGTTCGACGTGGTCACCGGAACCCAGGCCAAGAGCAAGTCGAACGCGCCGAGCTATACCTCGGTGTTCGCCAAGGCCCTGATCGCCGAGGCGGAACAGGACGACAAGATCATCGCCATCACCGCCGCCATGCCGGCGGGGACCGGGGTCGACAAGTTCGCGGCGAAATTTCCCGCCCGCGCCTTCGATGTGGGCATCGCCGAGCAGCACGCGGTGACCTTCGCCGCCGGGTTGGCGAGCGAGGGCTATCGGCCGTTCGCAGCGATTTACTCGACCTTCCTGCAACGGGCCTATGACCAAGTGGTTCACGACGTGGCGATCCAGCGGCTTCCGGTTCGCTTTGCCATCGATCGCGCCGGTCTGGTCGGCGCCGACGGGCCGACCCATGCGGGCTCCTACGACACCACCTACCTTGCCTCGCTGCCGGGCTTCGTGGTCATGGCGGCGGCCGATGAGGCCGAGTTGATGCATATGGTGGCGACCGCGGCCGCGATCGACGATGGGCCGTCGGCGGTGCGTTACCCGCGCGGCAACGGGGTCGGCGTCGATTTGCCCGAGCGCGGCACGCCGCTCGAGATCGGCAAGGGCCGCGTCATCCGCCAGGGTACGGTGGTCGCGATCCTGTCATTCGGCGCCCATCTCAAGGAGGCGCAGAAGGCCGCCGATGAATTGGCGGCGCGCGGCCTGCCGACCACGGTCGCCGACGCCCGTTTCGCCAAGCCGCTGGATACCGAATTGGTGCGCCGGCTGGCAATGGAGCACGAGGTGATGATCATCATCGAGGAAGGCGCCATCGGCGGGTTCGCCACCCATGTGCTGCAGTACTTGGCGGTCGAAGGCATGCTCGACGGTGGCCTCAAGATCAGACCCATGATCCTGCCGGATCGGTTCGTCGCCCACGGCAGTCCCGAGGGCATGTATCAAGACGCCGGTCTGGATCCGCCGTCGATCGTGGAAACGGCCCTGGCGGCGTTGGGGCGCGAGACCGAAGCGGTCGCCGCCAAGCCGGCGTAGGGCGCCCGCGGCGCGATCGACCTGGAATTGAGCACCGCGGATTTGCCTTCGCCTCGGGTCGGGGCCGAGCCTCTGGAGGCCGATCGGCTGGGGCGCACCATTGCCGAGGCCAGCGGTGCCCTCGAGGACCTTCAGGCCGCCGATGGCCATTGGCTGTTCGAGCTGGAAGCCGACTGCACGATCCCGGCCGAACACATCATGCTCGGCCATTTTCTGGACGAGATCGCGCCCGAGGCGCAAGCCAAGCTCGCCACCTATATCCGCCGTCGCCAGGCCGATCATGGCGGCTGGCCGCTGTTCTACCGGGGCGATCTGGACATAAGCTGCTCGGTGAAGGCCTATTTCGCCCTCAAGCTTGCCGGCGATTCTCCCGATGCCGCCCATATGGTGCGGGCACGGAACGCCATACTGGCCGCCGGCGGCGCCGCCCGCAGCAACGTTTTCACCCGCATCGCGTTGGCCCTGTTCGGCCAGGTCCCGTGGCGCGCGGTCCCGACCATGCCGGTGGAAATCATGCTGCTGCCGCGCTGGTTTCCGTTCCATATGTCGAAAATATCGTACTGGTCGCGGACGGTGATCGCGCCCTTGCTGATCCTGATGACCATGAAACCGCGGGCGCGTAACCCGCGCGACGTGGGCGTGGCGGAGCTGTTCACGGTGCCGGCTGACCGGGAACGGCACTACTTCGCCGAGCGCGGCGCGGTGGCGGCGGCCTTTCTCGTCCTCGACAAGGTCCTGCGTCGGATCGAGCCGTGGTTCCCGAAAGCGATCCGCGCCCGGGCGATCGCGCGCGCGGTCAAGTTCACGGCCGAGCGGCTCAATGGCGAAGACGGCCTGGGCGGAATCTTTCCGGCGATGGCCAGCGCGCTCATGGCCTTCGACACCCTGGGCTACCCCAGCGACCATCCCGATCGTGCGGTCTGCCGACAGGCGATCGACAAGCTGCTCGTGTTGGGCGATGAGGAAGGCTATTGCCAGCCCTGCCTGTCACCGGTTTGGGACACCGCGCTCGCCGTCCACACCGCGATCGAGGTCGGCGAGGATCGGGTCGGACCTCGGGCCATGAAAGCGTTGGACTGGCTGGCCGACCGCCAGATTTTGGACGGCCCCGCCGACTGGCGTGAACGCCGGCCGGACCTGCCCGCCGGCGGCTGGGCGTTTCAATACGCCAACCCCTACTATCCCGACGTTGACGATACCGCCGTCGCCTTGATGGCGCTCGATCGGGCACCGTTCGGTCGCTATCGCCAGGCCATCGAGCGCGGCATCGAATGGCTGATCGGCGTTCAAAGCACCAATGACGGCTGGGGTGCGTTCGACGTCGACAATACCTACCATTATCTCAACCACATCCCATTCGCCGATCACGGGGCGTTGCTGGATCCGCCGACGGACGACGTCACCGCCCGCTGCGTGAGCGCGCTTTGCCAGCTCGGGCGCGAGGCGGACGATCCGGCCGTGGCGCGGGCGCTCGAATTCCTGCGCCGCAACCAGATGGCCGACGGTTCCTGGTTCGGGCGCTGGGGCACCAATTACATTTACGGCACCTGGTCCGCCTTGTGCGCGTTCAACGCCGCGGGCGAGGATCCGAAAGCGCCCCATATCCGCGGCGCGGTCGCGTGGCTGGAAAACCGCCAGCGGGACGACGGCGGCTGGGGCGAGGACGGCGCCAGCTACTTCGAAAACCGCGAGGGCGAAGTCAAGGCGAGCACGCCGTCGCAGACCGCCTGGGCGGTGCTGGCGCTGATGGCGGCGGGCGAAGTGAAGTCTCCGGCGGTCCGACGCGGCATCCATTACCTGCTGGAGGCGCCGCGAACCGGCGGACGTTGGCATGAAGAGTGGTATACCGCGGTCGGATTTCCGCGCGTGTTCTACCTGCGCTACCACGGTTACGCCGCCTATTTCCCGCTCTGGGCGCTGGCCCGCTACCGCAACCTGCTCGGCAAGAACCGTCCCGCGCCAACCATCGGCATCTGACGGCGGCGGGCGGATGCGCCCTTACTCATGACCAGGATCGCGATCGTGACCGGGCTCGGCGCCGAGGCCGCCTTGGTTGCGCGGGCCTGCCGTCGTGACCCCGAGGCCCCGGTCATCGTCCGATGCGGTGGCGTCGGCCCACAAGCCGCCCGCGCCGCCGCCCGCGACATGGTCGATGCCGGCGCGACCGCGCTGGCCAGTTTCGGCTTGGCCGGCGGCCTCGAGCCCGACTATTGGCCGGGCCTTGCGGTGGTGGCCAGCGAGGTGGTCACGGCCCAGGGTCGCACCTACGCGCCCGATCGGGCCTGGCACAGCCGTTTGCTGGCGGCGACGATCGGTCAGGATTGGGTTTTCGACGGCCGCCTGTGCGGATCCGACACGCCGGTCACGAACCCGGCGGCCAAGGCCACATTGCTCGAAAAAACCGGCGCCCTGGCGGTGGATATGGAAAGCCATGCCGTCGCCGCCGTGGCGGCGGAGGCCGGGGTTCCGTTCGCGGCCGTGCGCGCGATCGCCGATCCGGCGCGGCGCGGCGTGCCCGCGGCGGCACTCGCCGGCCTCGAGCCCGATGGCGGCGTCGCCCCGTTCGCGGTGTTGCGGAGCCTGGCGACCGCCCCCTGGCAATTGCCGGGCGTGGTGGTGGCCGCCATCGACGGCAGACGAGGTTTGTCGGCCCTACGCCGCGTGATCGCGTTGGCCGGCCCCGCCCTTGGCGGCCCTGGCGTCGTCGCGGAGGTTTGAAAGGTTGCTCTCGAACAAATACTCGGCCGATCGCGCGTTCGACAAATCGATTTCAGGGGCCATCGGCCCCTCGGTCCCGATCCCGCGCCACCAGACCCGAAACGCCTTGAGCGGATGGGCGATGGTGTCGGCGACCGCCGTCGGCTCGAAACCGCAATGGACCATGCAATCGCCGCATTTCTCGTATCGACCGGTGCCATAAGCATCCCAGTCGGTGGTTTCCATGAGCTCGGTGAAGCTGGCCGCGTGGCCCTCGCCCAGCAGATAACACGGCCTCTGCCAACCGAACACGTTGCGAGTGGGATTGCCCCAGGGCGTGCAACGGTAATTCTGATTGCCGGCGAGAAAATCGAGAAACAAGATCGATTGGCTGAACCGCCAGCGCCGCCCCTTGCCGAGGCGAAACAGATCGCGAAACAATTGCTTGGTGGTTTTCCGGGCCAGGAAATGCTCCTGATCGGGAGCCCGTTCATAGGCATATCCCGGCGAGATGGTGACGCCCTCGATACCAAGGCTCGCGCAGTGATCGAAGAATTCCGCCACCCGCTCGGGCTCGGCATTGTCGAACAGGGTGGTGTTGACATTGACCCGGAAGCCGCGCGCCCGCGCCGCGCCGATTGCCGCCACCGCGCGGTCGAAAACACCCTCCTGACGAACCGCTCGGTCGTGTTCTTCGCGGAGACCGTCAAGATGCACGGAAAAGGTGAGATAGGGAGAAGGCTCGAACAGCTCCAGGCGTTTTTCCAGCAGCAACGCGTTGGTGCAGAGATAGACGAATTTCTTGCGCTTGACGATGCCCGCGACGATCTCGCCGATTTCCTTGTGGAGCAACGGCTCACCGCCCGGAATCGAGACCACCGGCGCGCCGCATTCATCGACCGCGTCCAGGCATTCCCGAACGCCGAGTCGCCGGTTCAGGATATCGTCCGGATAGTCGATCTTGCCGCAACCGGCGCAAGCCAGATTGCAACGGAACAGCGGCTCCAGCATCAATACCAATGGATATCGCTTGACGCCGCCAAGCCTCTTGCCGACCACGTAGCCGCCGACTCGAAGTGCCTGGATCAAAGGAACCGCCATTGCGTCGTCCTCCTGATTGCGGGCCTGGAAGTCAACCGGTGGCGGTCAGCAGTTCCGGCGGCAGCTTGAATTGGACGCGCTCGGTCACCCCATCCAGCATTTCCAACTCGACCCGGCCCATGGACCGCAGTCGATCCATTACTTCAGTGACCAATTGCTCCGGAGCCGAGGCGCCGGCGGTAATGCCGACCGTGGTCGCGGCAGCGAACCAATCGGGATCTATCGCCCCGGCATCCTCGATCAAGTAGCTGGGCACCGTCAGCTCCTCGCCGATTTCCCGCAATCGGTTCGAGTTGGAACTGTTCCGCGAGCCGACCACCAGCATCACATCGACCCGTTCGGCAAGCTTGTGAACCGCGGTCTGGCGGTTTTGGGTCGCGTAGCAAATGTCGCGCAAATCGGGGCCGACGATCGACGGAAATCGCGCCCGCAGCGCCTCGATCACGTCGCGGGTGTCGTCGACGCTGAGAGTGGTCTGGGTGACATAGGCCAGCTTGTCGGGATCGGCCACTTCCAGGTGTGCGGCATCGTCGACCGTGGACACCAGCAGCACGCCGCCGCCAACCCGACCACTGGTCCCCTCGACCTCCGGATGGCCGCGATGTCCGATCAGCACCACTTTGCGGCCCTGGGAAGCGAACCGCTGCGCTTCCTGATGCACTTTGGCGACCAGCGGGCAGGTCGCGTCGATCACCGGCAGATCGCGCCCGCGGGCCTGATCGGCAACCGCCTGACTCACGCCGTGGGCGCTGAAAATCGTTACCGCGTCCTCTGGTATTTCGTCGACCTCCTCCACGAACACCGCGCCCTTGGCCCGCAGATCCTCGACCACCCGCTTGTTGTGGACGATCTCGTGGCGCACGTAGACCGGTGGACCGTAGCGGTCGAGCGCGCGCTCGACGATTTCGATGGCGCGCTCAACCCCGGCGCAGAAGCCGCGCGGCTGGGCCAAGATCACACGCATGGTCGTGGTTCCGTGGTCGATTTCTCGCGCGCGCGATCGGCGCCCGCCTGGTGTCCGCAAACTATCGGATATCGCGCGGACGGCCAACTCTAATAGGCGCTGAGCGGCTGACAGCGGAGGCAGACTGTGGCATTTTTCCGCCATGGCATATACCGACGAGTCGGCGCATCAGCCGATCGCGGAGCGAGTTGTCGTAAGGAGGCATCGATGGGATTGATTACCAAGCGCGTCTGTGCCGTCGTGGTGGCGATCGTGGTTCTAACCTTGGGATTGCCACTGGGTCACGCGGCGGACGAGCCGCCGAATATCATCAAGTACCGTCAGAACGTGATGAAGGCCCAGGGGGGTCACATCTCCAACATCGCCGCGGTGGTCAAGGGCGAGGTGAGCCTGATCGGCAACGTGGCGGCGAATGCGCGGGCGCTGGCCGATCTGAGCAGGATGGTGTTGCCCCTTTTCCCGGACGGCACCAATACCGGCAAGACCAACGCCTTGCCCGAAATCTGGACCGACCGGGCCAAGTTCGACCAGGCCGCCAAAGCGAGCCAAGACGCCGCCGACGCCATGATCGTGGCCGCGGAAACCAACGACCTCGACACCATCGCCGCGGCACTCGACAAGCTGGGCAAGTCCTGCGGCGGCTGTCACAAGCCGTTCCGCAAAAAGAAGGAATAGCCCATCCGTGGCGCGCGTGCGGAACCTCGCACGCGCGCTAGCGTTGTCAGCGGCCTTGACGGCCGGCCCGCTCGCCGCTCAGGAGGGCGATCCGGTCGCGCGCGGTGGCTACCTGGTGCGTGCCGGCGGCTGCCTCGCCTGCCATAGCGATCTCGAAAGCGACGGCCCGCCGTTCGCCGGCGGCGGGCCGATCGAGACCCCGTTCGGCATCTTCCATGCCCCCAACATCACCCCCGATCCGATCCACGGTATCGGCGGATGGTCCGAGGGCGACCTCGCCGCCGCGCTCACCCAAGGCACGGCCCCGGATGGCGGCCATTATTATCCGGTCTTTCCCTACACCACCTATACCCGGATAACGGACCCGGACATCGCCGATCTCTGGGCCTATTTGCAGTCCCTACCAAGCGTCGCCCGGCCGCGCCGGGCCCATGTGCTGAAGTTTCCGTTTTCGATTCGATCGATCAATCTCGCCTGGAAGGTGATGTTTTTCGAGCCTCAACGATTCGCCCCCGATCCGGAACGGACAGCTCAATGGAACCGCGGCGCCTACCTGGTCGAGGCACTGGGTCATTGCGGCGAATGCCACACGCCGCGCAATCCTTTGGGCGGGTTGTCACGGGACATGGCCCAGGCCGGTACCCGGTTCGGGCCGGACGGCAAGAGTGTGCCCAACATCACGCCCGATTCCGAGACCGGAATCGGCGATTGGAGCCTGGGCGACATCGCCTGGCTCCTCAAGACCGGCTTCACGCCCGAGGGCGACGACGTGCAGGGCAGAATGAGCGAGGTGGTCGAACACGGCACCAGCCACCTGACGGGGGAGGACCGGACCGCGATCGCGGTCTACCTGAAATCCCTGTCCCCGATCTACAACCCGGTGCGACCCAATGATGATGACGACTCGGACACCGGCGGCGATGATTGGTGACCGCTCGGGGCCGTCATTCGGATGAACCCAGCCGACGTTCGCGCCATGCCGCGCCCAAGCGGCCTCGGCGAACGGAGCAGTCTAAACGAGAGGAAAAAAGGCCGGGGGCACCTGGCCCCCGGCCCGTTGTCGCGACGCAGAAAACCTAAGCCGCGAGGCTAGGCGGTCTGCTTGGCGATGTAACCGCTAGGCTTACTGCGGATGCCGCCGGCGAGTTTATACTCATGCTGGATCTCGGCGAACTTGTCCTCGTGCATCGGGCTGTAGTCGGCACGCAGGTCGAGATTGAACAGACGCGCCGAGTTGCCCCCGAAGATCGCGTTCTTGACGAAGCTGTCGGCGCCGCCCAAAGGCGCGAAGCCGTGCTTCTTCTGTATGTCCTCGGGGATTTCGAGACGGCGCAACGCTTCGATCTGCCACTGGGGCGAGCCGTACCAAAGCGAATCCGAGCCCCAGACCACGTGGTCGGCGCCCATGCCCTTGATGAAGGTCCCCAGCAACGCGGCCGCGAAACGCGGGCTCGCGGTCGCCGATTGGGCGAAGGTGGTGCCGAGTTCCGCATAGACGTTGGTCACGCCGTGCTCTTGCGGAATCCGGGCCAGCTCGCTCGACCACTCGATATCGCCGGTCTTCTCGAAGGTTGCCAGCATATTCGCCGGATCCTCCATGAACGGCCGCAGGCAGCCGTGATAGATGATGAAATTGAGATCCGGCCAGTCCTTGGCCGCCTTGGCGATGTCGCGCGGGGTTTGGTACTCCCACACGCCGGCCCAGCTCTGCTCGTAGTCGGCCGGCATCAGACCCTTATGGCACGCGATGTTGCGGATGCCCGACTTCATCGCCTTCTCGTACCAGGCATAGGTGAGCTTCTCGTCGTCCAGGAACCACGGGTACTTGGTCGCCGCCGACAGCGGATCGCCGATGGTGTAGCTCTTCCAGGCATCGGGATGAACTTCGGCGATCGCCCGATCGACCTCGTCCATCCAGCCGTCCTGGCCGGGCGTGACCACGAAATGGCCGAGCATGCGCCGGGAGTCGGCGGTATGATTGACCATGCGCACCGCTTCCATGATCGCGTCGTTTGGTAACAGCCACCAAGCCGGATCGTCGAACGGGGCGCCGCTCAACAGCGCCACCTTGGTATCGCTGTTGAAGAAGATCTGACGGACATAGTTCTCGAACTTGTAGTAGTAGAGCGACAGCTGGCTCTTATCGAGAGCCGGGTTCCAGTTTTCGGCGGCATAGACGCCCAGGCCCAGAATGCCTTCCTGCTCGAAATCGTCGTGCACGAAGTGGGTCTGATCGTCAAAAATGAACTGGTTGGATAGGGAATCGGCGCGCGCCAAGGTCAACTCCGGATCGGCCGCCTCGGCCTCGGAGACATTGAACACCGGCCCGAAAACGTCGTTCATGGCCAGGAACGCGGCCGCCATGCCGCAGCTCGACTGCAAGAACTGGCGACGATTCATGCCCAATTTGGCGCCATAGATGTCGGCCAATTCCTTGATCCGGCGCTCGACCTTCTTCTGGTCCGCGGTCTGCGGCATCGGGTTGAATTCGCCGTTCGACATAGGTCGGGTCGGGACCGGAGATTGGAACGCATTCTCCGCCGATTCGACCTGTTCGAGTTCTCGATCGCTTAGATAAACCATACTGGCTCCTCCTTTTTGCGGTCAGCGCGAAACGCACTGTTGGCGTTCTTCCCGCGTCAACGCGGGACATTTGACTTCTGTCTTCACTTCCTTGCCCATCGCCCGCGGGGGACGCTCCGCGGGCCCGAGCGCATAACCGTATCCTCGCCGACTTCGCGACGAGTGTGACCGAACACCACGTGAAATTCAATTGCCAATTGGTGGCGTGGATTTTCCGCCCCTCTCAGCCCTCGTAAGGCGCGTATTTCTTCAGGTAGTCGATAATCGTCTTGCGCTCCTCGGCCTTCTTCATCTTCAGGAACATGGTCGAACCCCGAATCATGTCCTGACTGCTGGTGAACCAAAGGTCGAGCGCCTCCTCGTCCCACTTCCAGCCGGTGGCGATTTCCTTCATCGCCTCGGAATAGGGGTAAGTCCCGAAACTGCCGGCCGGGCGGCCATATACGTTCCTCAGCGGCGGGCCAAGGGGCATCGTCACCACATACACCAGCAAATCCTCGGGACGCAGGCTCACGTCACCGGCGACCCGGCCGTGACATTTCGAACAGGTCTTGAGATACAGCTCCCTGGCCGCCTCGTCATCAGCCAGCGCGCTCCCACCCAGGTTCACCCATCCGACGATCAGCGCGCCCGCAAGTGCGGCGCGCAGGGTTGCCTTGGTAATGCTCACCGACAAGTTCTCCCCTCCAGGATTCGGCCCCATGGTTGCCGACCGCGGCAAGGGCGCCGATCCGTTGCCAAATCCGTTAAATCCTTATAGCCGAATCGGTCGTCGGACCCAACCTGTTTCGGACCGGCGTGACTCCGGTGGCGCCGGTGAAGGGCGGTCAGGCGCGGGTCGCGAGGCGGAGGAAAACAGTGGCAACGACGATCATCTGGGCGAGATTGAGCACCACGCTGGCACGATGCAGCCGTCGAAACGCCGCCGCGCTTCGCTCGTCCCCGGCCAGCCGCGCCTCCCGGTGGCTATTGATTCGGGGTAGGATCACCTGGCGGGCGACAACGAATCCGGCCATGACCACCGCCAGCATGATCGCATCGGCGCCGCCGCCGGGCGCGGCCAGCAACAGGGCGATCCCGCTGCCACAGCCCATCACCAAATAGTAGACCGGAAACGCCTCATGCAGGAATTCCGCCGCCGTTTCGCGCGGCAGCTTCGCGAACACCAACGGGGTCACCACGAAAGCGTAGAAAACCATGGCCCCCAAAACCAGCGCCGTCATCAGCAGGGCGGCCAGTTGGGCGGTCAACCAGGGCGGCATGGCGGCATCGCGGAGTCAACCGGACTGGCGAAGCCGGTCCTCCATGGCCTCGATCACGTCCGCGGGCAAAGTCGCCGCCAGGGCGTCAAGGCGTTCCCTGGTGCCAGGGATATCCTGATCGGCGGCGACGGCGTACCAGTAATAGGCCTCCGCCGCGTCGGCCGCCACGCCCCTGCCGGTTTCATACATTTCGGCCAGATCGCGCTGGGCCGGCCCGTAATCCTTCCGCGCGGCCTTGGACATCCACCGGTAAGCGGCTTCCTCATCCTCGTCCACGCCGGTTCCAGCCAATAGCAGCGACGCCAAATAGCGCTGCGCGGTGGGATAGCCCATCTCCGCGGTCTCGAACGCCCAGCGCGCCGTCTCCGCCTCGTGGATCGGCGTGGCTTGGCCCGACTCATAGAGCCGAATCAACATCACCACGGCGTCCGAGTCACCCTGGCGGGCGGCCTCGCGATACCAATGGGCGGCCTGCGCGCTGTCCTGCTCCAGCCCCTGGCCGGCCGAGTAAAGGTAGGCGACAGTGGCCAGGCTGCCGGCATGGCCGTTTTTCGCCGCCGCGAGATACCATTTCGCGGCTATTTCGCTGTCGGCCTCGATCCCATGGCCCCATTCGTGCAGGAAGCCGAGATTGTATTGGGATTCGGCGTGTCCCTGGCGGGCGGCCTTTTCGTACCAGACGGCCGCGGTCCGTTGGTCGACGGGCGCCAGGGTGCCGATTTGATAGACCTCGCCCAAATGATGCTGGGCATCGCCATTGCCGGCCTCGGCGGCGGCGGTCAGCCACTTCAGAGCCTGGGCGCCATCCCGATCGACCCCGAATCCGCATTCGTACATGGTCGCCAGGCCATGTT
>CAJWQN010000054.1 GCA_913045505.1 uncultured Rhodospirillaceae bacterium
CGGCATGGTTGCAGGGCTCGAGGGTCACGTAGAGCGTGGCGCCGCGCGCCGCGGCGCCGGCACGGCCCAGCGCTACCGCTTCGGCATGGGGACGCCCGCCGGGCTGGGTCCAGCCGCGCGCGATCACCCGGCCGTCCCGCGCGACCACGCAGCCGACCGCCGGGTTGGGCCAAACATTCCCCAACCCGCGCCGGGCCAGGCCCAGCGCCATGGCCATGAAACGCTGGTGCGCGGATTCAGTCCCGTTCACTGTGAATCTGGTCGATGAAATCCTCGAAGTCCTTGGTCTCGCGGAAATTGCGGTAGACCGAGGCGAAGCGGACATAGGCCACCGGATCGAGCTGGGACAACGCATCCATGACCATTTCTCCGATCATGGTGGTCGGAATCTCGGATTCGCCCGAGCTCTCCAGATTGCGTACGATGCCGTTGACCATGCGGTCGACCCGTTCCGGGTCCACGGGCCGTTTGCGAACCGCCACGTCGATCGATCGCGCCAGTTTTTCGCGGTCGAACGGCGATCTCGACCGATTGCGCTTGAGCACCGTCAGCTCGCGAAGCTGCACCCGCTCGAAGGTCGTAAATCGGGAGCCGCAGGCCGGGCACAAGCGACGCCTTCGTATCGCCGTATTGTCCTCGGTCGGACGGGAATCCTTGACCTGAGTGTCCGGATCCGAACAGAACGGACAGCGCATTCCCTTCCCCCCCTTGGTGCCGGCCGAAACCGCCGCCTACTGGCCCGTGAGATCCGGATACACCGGAAAGCGCCGGCAGAGCGCCAGCACCTCGCCACGCACCCGCGCCTCGATCGCGTCGTTGCCATCGGCGCCGTGGGCGGCAAGGCCGTCGAGGGCATCGCCGATCAAGGCGCCGATGTTTCGAAACTCCGCGACGCCGAAGCCGCGCGAGGTCGCGGCCGGGCTGCCAAGACGTATGCCGGAGGTGACCGTGGGCTTTTCCGGATCGAACGGCACCGCGTTCTTGTTGCAGGTGATGCCAGCCCGCTCCAGGCTGTGCTCGGCATCGCGTCCGGTCAGGCCCTTCGGCCGCAGATCGACCAGCAGCAGGTGGGTATCGGTCCCACCGGTGGCGATATCCATCCCGCGCGCGCGCAAGCTCGCCGCCAGGGTTTGGGCGTTGTCGACCACGGCGCGGGCGTAGTCGCGAAACTCCGGCCGCAGGGCCTCGCCAAAAGCGACCGCCTTGGCCGCGATCACATGGGTCAGCGGCCCGCCCTGCAAGCCCGGAAACATGGCCGCATCGATTTTCTTGGCGATCTCGGCGTCGTCGGTCAGCACCGCCGCGCCGCGTGGCCCGCGCAACGTCTTGTGGGTGGTGGTGGTGGTGACGTGGGCGAACGGAATCGGATTGGGATGGGCGCCACCCGCGACCAATCCGGCGAAATGGGCCATGTCCGCAAGCAAATAGGCGCCGACCGACTCGGCTATGGCCCGAAACCGCGCGAAATCGATCTGGCGCGGATAGGCGGAGCCTCCGGCAATGATCAGTTTCGGCCGGTGCCGCTCGGCGAGCCGCTCGACCTCCTCGAAGTCGATCAGACCGTCCGCGCCACGAACCCCGTATTGAACCGCGTCGAACCATTTGCCCGACAGGTTGGGCTTGGCCCCGTGGCTGATATGACCGCCCGCGGCCAAGGACATGCCGAGTATGGTGTCGCCCGGCCGCAGCAAGGCCAACATGACGCTCTGGTTGGCTTGGGTTCCCGAATGGGGCTGGACGTTGGCGAACGCGCAACCGAACAGCTTCTTGGCCCGATCGATCGCCAAGCGCTCGGCCAGGTCCACATATTCGCAGCCGCCATAATAACGTCGGCCCGGATAGCCCTCTGCGTATTTGTTGGTCAGGACCGATCCTTGAGCGGCCAGAACAGCTTGGCTGACGATATTTTCCGAAGCGATCAGCTCGATTCCGTTTCGCAACCGCTCAAGCTCGCCGATGATGGTGGCGAAGAGTTCAGGGTCTTGGCGCGCCAGTTCCACCAGACCGTTGTCGCGCAAGTCTTCTACATTGCCTTGGGGAGACAGCATCCGCCGCGACACCTTCGAATCCGATTGTTCAAAGATTGGAATGGCTGGCCACCAGCCCCAATTTGGCGACTCGGCGCTGGTGGCGGCCGCCGTTTTGGAACGGGGTTTCCAGAAACGCCTGCAAACAGGCCCCCGCCGTCTCCGCGTCGAGAACCCGTCCGCCCATCGCCAACACGTTGGCGTCGTTGTGCTGGCGGCTCAACCGCGCGGTCGCGACATCGTGGCACACGGCCGCCCGAATTGCGGGATTGCGATTGGCGGCGATACCAACGCCGATGCCGGTGCCACACAATAGAACTCCGCGCCGCGCCCGGCCGGACTCGATCGCATCGGCCATCGCCTGGGCGTAATCCGGATAATCCACCGATTCCGGACTGTCGGTGCCCAAATCCAGAACCTGATAACCCTTCTCGGAAAGCATGGCCGCCAATATTCTCTTCAACGCATAACCGCCATGGTCGGAGGCGACAGCAATGACTTCGTCCTTTTCTGCTGCTTCCATTGCGCCAGCCAAGGGAAAGACAAGGGCAGAAACCGGAGAATCCCTAGGGATACGGGTGATACTGCGCGTTCCTACCATATCTTGGACTGGGGCACCAGCGGCGTGACAGGGACATCCGCGTCGACGATGAATTGGCCACCGAAACCGAGATCGGAAGCCGGTGTAAAGCCGAGATGAAAAAAACATTCATACAATGGGTAACCGCAAACGAAAACGTGAACGGCCATTGCGAAAACCTCGCGAAGAACCACATGAGTGTTCGTATGCGAGCAATAGTTTCCAATTGACATTAAGGGATGAAGGTGTCAGAAGTGCTGTCATCGTGAGCGGGGATATAAAGGTTAAGATGAATGCCAGAAGACACCAAGATGAACACACCCACTGAGTCAGTTTTGCGCATGGCGTCGGAAATCGTTTCCGCCTATGTGAGCCACAATGCACTGCCGTCGGGTCAAATCCCGGAGTTGATTCAGACGGTGTACAAGTCGCTTTCGGATATGGACGCGCCCAGGGACGACACGCCCGCGGAGGCGCAGAAACCTGCGGTTCCGATCCGAAAGTCGGTGGCGTCGGACTACATCGTTTGTCTTGAGGACGGTAAGAAACTCAAGATGCTCAAACGCCACTTGCGCACCACCTACAACATGACGCCCGAGGAATATCGCGCCAAATGGGGCCTTGGGCCCGAATATCCGATGGTGGCGCCAAACTACGCCAAGCAGCGCTCGGAGTTCGCCAAGAAGATCGGGCTCGGCCGCAAGCGTGCCGCAGGCGGGCGGCGCGGAAGACGCAAGTCAAAGTAGACACCCGCGTCTTCGGGTCGACATCGATCGGCCCATTGGCGAAAGATGGATTGAACGCTGGCCGTGCGGCGGTGGCTGCACGGCCATATCTTCGTTCATGCGCCGAACGGGTTCCCGGGGGATATCCCTCGCGGCGGCTGACGGCTCGACTTGGCACGACGGTTGCTTGTGTATCCGGTGTATCCGAAATCGGGACCCAAGCAAAACGGCGGCCTCTTGTTCCTGCATCCCAATATTTGGCGACTCGCGACCCGAACGATCGCTGCGATCTGCCTGATTTTCTTAACTGAATCGGGGGCGCAGGCGGAGACCAAGAACAAATTCTTCGCCATCGATCGGTCCGACGAGGCCAAATTCCACCCGCTTCAAGGGGCTGGTGTCAGACAATTCCTGCCGGGCACGCAAGTCCGTTTCTTCCCAATTCAACCAACCGATGGCCGCTGGCACAGGATCGCCCATAGCCCGGCCAAGCGGACCACCGACGCGCGCACCGTGCCGCCGCCGCGCTTGATTCGCCATATCGCCACGACCGCGCGGCACGGCGACGTCGCCGTTCCACCCGCCGCCCCGGCAATGGACATCGCCCCCGGACCGTCGCCCACCCGGGCGCGCCACGTCTGGCCCGTGGACACCGGCGTCGCCAGCCGAATCAGCTCGGGATACGGATGGCGGCGAGATCCGTTTACCGGCGAAGCCGCGTTTCACGCCGGGCTCGATATCGCCGCCTCCGCCGGCAGCCCCGTGGTCGCCACCGCCGACGGCCGGGTCGAGGCCATCGGTGAACATCCGCGGCTCGGCCTCTACGTCATGCTGATCCACGAAGATGGCACGGTCGCGACCTATGGCCACCTCAACTCGATCACGGTGTCCGGCGGTCAGGCCGTCCGTCAGGGTCAACCCTTGGGCACTCTCGGCAGCACCGGCCGCTCAACCGGGCCGCACCTCGATTTTGGCCTCGATATCGACGGCCGTCGCGTCGACCCGCTGCCCTTCCTGCGCCCACCGCCGGCAACCACCACGACAGCGGCGGCCGGCAAGGGCGGCTAAATCGCCCTACATGTCGGTATAATCGTAATTGCCGTTCTTCCACTCGTAGAAGACATAGCCCGGTGCCGAAACGTCACCCTTGGCGTCGAAGCCGATGGTGCCGAATACGGTATCGAATGTCTTCCCCCGCAACACGCCGATCACCTTGTCGGCATCCGTGGTGCCGGCCATTTCCGCGGCCTGAGCGAACACCTGGATGGCGGCGTAAGTATAGAGGGTGTAGCCTTCGGGCCTGTACCCCTGGTCCAGAAAGCGCGCGACCACGTCCGCCGCTTCCGGATTCTTGGCGGGATCGGGGCTGAACGAGAACAGGGTCCCCTCCCCCGCGTCACCGGTAATCGACCAGAACTCCTCGGTCACCAGCGCGTCTCCTGAGACCAGTTGGGCTTGCAGGCCCTGCTGGCGCGCCTGGCGGACGATGAGCCCTGCTTCGGTGTGGTAGCCGCCGACATAGATGACCTCTATATTCGCCGCCTTGAGCTTGCTCACCAGAGCCGTGTAGTCTTTTTCACCGGCGGTGTAGGCCTCGTACATCACTTCCTGGATGCCGTTGGCGTTGAGTGCCTTCTTGGTCTCGTCGGCCAGACCCTTGCCGTAGGCGGTTTTGTCGTGCAGCACCGCGAAGCGCTTGCCGGCGAAGTTCTTGGCCAGGAACTGGCCGGCCATTTCGCCTTGTTGATCGTCACGCCCGCAGACCCGGAACACGTTGTCGAAGCCCTGCTCGGTGAGAGTCGGATTGGTCGAGGCCGGCGAGATCTGAACGATGTCCTCCTCGTAATAGACCTCGGACGCCGGAATCGAGGTGCTGGAACAAAAATGCCCGGCCATGAACGCGATGCCCTTGTTGGCCATCTGATTGGCGACCGCCACCGCCTGCTTGGCCTCGCACGCGTCGTCGCCCAGTTCCAGCACCAGGGTCTTGCCCAGCACGCCGCCAGCGGCATTGATATCGGCAACCGCCATTTCGGCGCCGCGCACCATCTGTTCGCCGAAAATCGCGTATTGGCCGGTGAGCGGTCCCGCAGTGCCAATCACGAGCTCGTCGGCCGTCGCGGCACCAGCCAGACCGGTCGCCGCCAAAAAAACCGCTCCAAATCCCAGAGTAGCCTTTCGCCCTGTCATCGATCCCTCCTTCTGTCGGCCCGCCTGCACACTTCGATGGCGGGTGCCGCACCACCATTCTATCACCCCTTGACGCGACGAAAACCCAGTGACTCAGTGGCGCCTTCGCGCCGACCACGGACTCGCGCGCTCGTAGAGCCAGGGATATTGTTGGACCAGTTTGGCGGTCCGCGCAAAGCGATACGCCGCCAGGCTCATGAGTGTGATCACCACAGTATCGAAGCCATAGCCGGTGAGCGACAGCAACGGCCCGTCGAACAGGGCGTATACGAAAAACCGGTCGGCCAGCCCCAGCCCCAGACAGGCGAACACCAACTGCCACACCGGCCGCCAGGTTCGGGCCAGGGCCTGACCGGTCATCACCGCCGCCCCGCCGGTCAGCGCCACGGTCAAGCCGAGGAACACGCCGAATGTCGATCCGGTCAGGGATTCCATCGCCCGGGCGCCTTAATGGCCGGCCTCGAGATAAGCGGCCCGCACCTCGCGATCGGCGAGCAATTCAGCCCCGGTGCCATGCAGCACGATCTCGCCATTGGCCATCACGTAGCCGCGGTCGGCAAGCTTGAGCGCGTGATAGGCGTTCTGCTCGACCAGCAGGATCGTGACCTTCTGGCGGCGGTTGATCTCGCGAATGACCTCGAAAATCTGCTTGACGATCATCGGCGCCAAGCCCAGCGAAGGTTCGTCCAGCAGCAGCAGACGTGGCCGGCTCATCAGTGCCCGGGCAATCGCCAGCATCTGCTGCTCGCCGCCCGATAGAGTACCGCCCCGCTGGTCGCGCCGCTCACCCAAAATCGGAAACAACTCGAACACCTGGGCGAGGTCGCCCTCGAAGCGGCTTTCGTCGGCGGTGACGGCGCCGATCTGGAGATTCTCGAGCACGGTCATGCGCGGGAAGATGCGCCGCCCCTCCGGCGCCTGGGACAGGCCGGCGCGGATGATCTGGTGAGTCGGCACCCTTGTGATATCGGTGCCATCGAACATGATCCGGCCCCGCGCCGCCCGCGGCGTGCCGCAAATGGTCATCAGAGTGGTCGATTTGCCGGCCCCGTTGGCGCCGATCATGGTCACGATCTCGCCGGCATCCACATGGAGGTCGATCCCGCGCAGGGCCTTGATCTGGCCGTAGGAGGCATGCACCCCTTCCAGCGAGAGCATCACGGGCGCCGCTCCCGGCCCAATTCGCCGGCGACCTCGGGCCGCAAATCAGCATCTTCCTCCTCGCCCAGATAAGCCTGGATGACCGTCGGGTCGTTGCGCACCGCCTCCGGCGGACCCTCGGCGATCTTGCGGCCATAGTCGAGCACCACGATACGATCGGAAATTCCCATCACCACATTCATGTCGTGCTCGATCAGCAGAATGCCGACGTTCTGGGTGTCGCGAATTTCACGCAACAACTCGTTCAGCGCCACCGATTCGGCTCGGTTGAGGCCGGCGGCCGGTTCGTCCAGACACAGCAGCACCGGCCCGTTGCACATCGCACGCGCGATTTCCAGGCGCCGCTGATCGCCATAGGGAAGCCCGCCCGCGTCGCGATCGGCGACGCCTGTCAGGCCCAAGCGGTCCAGCCAGAACCGGGCGCGGTCCAGGGCCCGGGCCTCGGCGGCGCGGTAGCGCTCGAGCCCGAGCAGGCCGGCGATCGAAAAGGCGGAAGCCCGCATCAGCTCGTTGTGCTGGGCCACGATCAGATTCTCCAGCACCGACATGGCCGGAAACAGCCGGATGTTCTGAAAAGTGCGGCCGACCCCGGCGCGGGCGATGCGGAAGCCCTCCATGCGCTCCAGCAGCGCCGGCTCAGAGCCGGGACGGATCAGGGTCAGCTGGCCAACCGTGGGTTTGTAGAAGCCGGTCAGGCAGTTGAAAACCGTGGTCTTACCGGCACCGTTGGGGCCGATGATCGCGGTGATCTCGCGATCGGCGGCGGCGAACGACAGATCGTCGATCGCGACCAGGCCGCCGAACCGCATGGTCAGATGTTCGACCGTCAGCAACGCCGCCGCGGTCATGGCCGCGCCCCGCTTTGGCCCAGCGATACGGTCGGCGCGCGATGGGCCAGCAGCCCACGCGGCCGCCAGATCATGATCAGGACCATGGCCGCGCCGAACGCCAGCATCCGGTATTCGGAGAATTCGCGTAGAAACTCAGGCACGAGGATGATCGCCGCCGCCGCCAGCACGACCCCGATCTGGCTGCCCATGCCGCCCAGGACGACGATCGACAGGATGAGGGCGGATTCGATGAAGGTGAAACTTTCGGGACTGATGAAACCGGAACGGCTGGCGAAAAACGATCCCGCGAAACCGCCGAACATGGCGCCGAGGGCGAAGGCCGACAGTTTGGTATTGACCGGATTGATGCCCAGCGCCCGACAAGCGATCTCGTCCTCGCGCAGCGCTTCCCAAGCCCGGCCCAGGGGCAACTTGCGAATCCTGAGCACGAACAGATTGGTCAGCAGCGCAAGCAGCAGGATCACATAGTAGAGAAACGTGATCCGGTGATCGCCGGAATAATCGATGTCGAAGAAATGATGAAAGCTCTGCTCTTCCGGGGCGCGGCGTGAAAACTCCAGGCCGAGCAGGGTCGGGCGCGGAATACTGGCGATGCCGTTGGGGCCACCCGAGAATTCCACCCAGTTGGTCAGCACGACCCGAATGATTTCGCCAAAGCCCAAGGTGACGATCGCCAGATAGTCGCCGCGCAAGCGCAATACGGGATAACCGAGCAGGATTCCGAAGGCGGCGGCGCAGGCGCCGGCGACTGGCAGGCAGGCCCAGAACGACCATTCGTAAACCGTGCCCAGTAGGGCAAAACTATAGGCGCCGACCGCGTAGAACGCGACGTAACCGAGATCCAGCAAACCGGCGAGACCGACCACGATGTTGAGCCCCCAGCCGAGCATCACATAGATCAGCACCAGGGTGGCGATATCGACCAGATAGCGGTCCGAAAACGGCATGAGCGGCAAGGCCAGGGCGAGCGCCAGGGCCAAACCAGCGAGGCCCGAGCGATGCCGGGCGAACAAGGTTCCGAAGGAACCGATTTTTCCGACCCCGGCGCCCAGGCGCGGCAGAACCCGGCGCAGCGCGATCAGGACCAGCCGGCCGGTGAACACCACGGCGACCGCGATCATCAGCATGTCCCAACGCGATTCGACCGCCATGCCGTCGCGCCCGCCGATGGTTCGAAGCCCGATCAGCGGCACCGCCAGAAAGCCGGCGATCAACGCGGTCAACCCGGCTTCCCTGAGTACCTTCCAGACCCGGCTCAAGTCCGCCCCCGACGCCGCGTTATCGACCAAGGTGTCAGACCTTCTCGATTTCGGGCTGGCCCAAGAGCCCGGTCGGGCGGAAAATCAACACCAGTACAAGGATGCCGAAGGCAGCCACGTCCTTGTACTCGACCGAGAAATAGCCGGACCAGAATGCCTCGACCATGCCCAGCAGCATGCCGCCCAACATCGCGCCCGGCAGCGAGCCTATGCCCCCGAGCACGGCCGCGGTGAACGCCTTGAGGCCGGCGATAAAGCCCATGAAAAAATCGATCACCCCGTAATACAGCGCCACCATCACCCCAGCCACCGCCGCCAACCCGGCGCCCATGACGAAGGTCAGCGAGATGGTGCGATCGACGTCGATACCGAGCAGCAGGGCCATTCCGCGATCCTGCTCGCAGGCGCGCTGGGCGCGGCCCAGGGCGGTGCGCGCGATCACCGACGCGAACGCCGCCATCAGCACCACCGTCAGCACCAGAATGATGATCTGGATGTAACTCAGGGTGACCACGAAATCCGGGGCATCGTAGACCACGAAGCCACCGCTGACGATCGGCTGCAGGGTCTTGAGTCCGGCGCCCTGTGTCAGCAAGACGTAATTTTGCAGGACCAACGACATCCCGATCGCGGAAATCAGCGCCGCCAGCCGTTGTGAACCGCGGAGCGGCCGATAAGCCACCCGCTCCACCGCCCAACCATAGGCCGAGGTGAACACCATCGCGACCAGCAGCACCAGAACGAGCGCCAACGGCACCCAGGTCACCCCGGCCATGCCCAGCATGGAAAAGCACAACACCGCCAGGAACGCGCCGATCATGTAGATTTCGCCATGGGCGAAATTGATCATGCCGATGATCCCGTAGACCATCGTGTAGCCGATCGCGATCAGCCCGTAGATGCTGCCCAGGGTGACGCCGTTGATGAGCTGCTGGAGGAAATAGGCCATTCGCCGCTTACCGCCCCCCGCCGCGGACCAAGCCATGACGCGCCCCAATGCGCGGCAACCGGCATCTGTCTAGCCCATCTCCGATGGCCGCGAAAGGCCCGTTTCCAAGCCGCCGCGCACCAGGGAGCCGGCGATCAGGCCGGATCGATCTTGCCCTGCTTGATCAGGACGTATTCGAGTTTGCGGATCGCGGTCTGTTCCAACGTATCTTGGCTGGCATGGGGATCGCCGACGATCGAGACTTCGACCAAGGTTTCGGGATCGACCGCGGTGACCTTCAGCGCCGAGCCGATCGACACGAATTCGATGATCACCTGGCTGGTATCGAGACCTCGGGAACGGCCGATCATGCTCACCTCAACTCCGGTCGCGCTGCTCGCTTCCGCAGCCTAGCCGCCACCGACAATCGTCGCCAAGGCGAAATCGAATCGCTACACTGCCCGGCGCATCCGCACCGGTCGGAAGGGGCGTGGCGATGACCGCGATCAAATCGAGATTCTCGGTCACCCTTGCCGACGACACGGCGTTCACACGCGACGGACCCCGGAGCCCGCGGAGGCCGAGAGCGCGCCGGCCTGACCACCAAGGAATGGGAGACGACCGGTGAAATCAACTGCCGCCGCCGCTACCGCCCTTTCCCTGCTATTGCTCGTGCCAGCCCCGGCGCGGGCCGGGCCGCTTCCGGAAGCCGCGCCGGCGGCGGTCGGGCTCTCGGGGGAGCGTCTCGATCGGATCGGCGTCGCGATTGGTGGCGAAATCGCCGCCGGCAAGATCCCCGGCGCGGTGGCCGCGGTCGCCCGGCATGGCAAGATCGCCTATTTCAAGAGTTTCGGCCTGCGCGACAAGGCCGCCGGCGCACCGATGGGCACGGATTCGATCTTCCGCATTTATTCGATGACCAAGCCGATCGTCAGCGTGGCCGCGATGATCCTGCATGAGGAAGGCCGCCTGCTGCTCTCCGATCCGATCGTCAAGCATCTGCCCGCCTTCGCCGACATGACCGTGGGCGTCGATCCTTCCGTCGCCGCCGAGAAGCCGATCACCGTTCAGGATCTGCTCCGCCACACATCGGGCCTCACTTATGGCGCGTTCGGGCGCTCCCCGGTCAAGGCGCGCTACAAGGCGTCCGGGCTCCGCCAGCTGGCGCCCGACATGGATAACACCCAATTGGCCGAGGCCCTGAGCAATCTGCCGCTCGCCTACCAGCCCGGGACCCTGTGGGAATACGGCCGCTCCGCCGACCTGCTCGGGCACTTGATCGAGGTCGTGTCGGGGCAATCTCTGGACGGGTTCCTCACATCAACGGTGCTGGTGCCCCTGGCCATGGACGACACCGGCTTTCATGTGCCGCCCGCCGCCCAGGATCGCGTCGCCGAGCCCCAGGCCGAAGCCGGAGCCCCCGTCCTGATCGACGTGACCCGACCGCCCAAGCTGCAGGCCGGCGGCCATGGTCTGGTGTCCACGGTCGGCGATTATCTGCGTTTTTGCCAGATGATGCTGAATGGCGGCGTGCTCGACGGCGTGCGAATCCTGAGCCCGAAGACCGTCGCCTACATGACCGCCAACCATCTGGGACCGAAGATCAGCCGCGACGGCCCGGCTTATCTGCCCGGCCCCGGCTATGGCTTCGGCTTGGGCTTCGCGGTCCGCGAGGCGGCCGGCGAATCGGCGTGGCCGGGATCGGTCGGCGAGTACTTCTGGGGCGGCTATGCCGGCACCTATTTCTGGATCGATCCGGCGGAGCAGCTCGTGGCGGTCTATATGATGCAGTCCGTGTCCCAGCGGGTGCGCCTGCGCATGCTGATGCGCAACCTGGTCTACCAGGCGGTCATCGACTGACTTGGCGCGCCGCGCCCGCGACGCGGGTTGGGCTCAGGCGGCCTCCGGCATCAAATCCGTGGCCATCCGGAAGCGGGACTCGGCGGCGAACTCGAAGCGCAGACGCTGGCCGACCTGGAGTGGCCCGATTTCGGCCCGGATCACCTCGCGGAACGACACGAACACCGGCGCGCCACCCTCGTCCGGAGCGATATAACCGAAGCCTTTGGACTTGTCGTAGGAACTTACGGTCCCTGTGCTCATTGCGCCCTTCCCGGCCAGCGTCGCGTCTGGTCGCGCCCAGGCTAACCCCTGGGTCGAATATTTTCCCGTATAGAGGCCATTGGCTTTGGCTATAGGACGGCCGCGCCGGATCGGCGCCAGCGGGATCAGATCGGTGATTTGGGATCGAACACCGGCTTGCGCTTCTCCAGATGGGAGGCCAGGCCCTCGCGGACCTCGGGCCCGGCGAAGCCGAGCATCTCCAACGCGGTCGAGGCATCGAACGCCGGCCCCATCGCCCGGTACCAGTTGTTGAGCGCGTATTTCGTCCAGCGGATCGCACTCGGCGCGCCGGCGGCCAGGCGTTGAGCGATCTCGACCGCCTTGTCCTGGAGCGCGTCATCCTCGACGCACAGCGACACCAGGCCGTATCGCTCCGCCTCCTCGCCGTTGACCGGATCGCACAGCAGCAGCAGGTATTTGGCCTTGGCCATGCCGCAGAGCAGCGGCCAGTTGATCACCGCGCTGTCGCCGGCGGCAACGCCCAGGCGAGTATGGCCGTCGATGATCTTGGCCGCCTTGCCGGCGATCGAGATGTCGGCGAGCAGGGCCGCGACCAGACCGGCGCCGACCGCGACGCCGTTGATCGCCGAGACGATCGGCTTGTTGCAGTCGATGATGTTGTAGACCAGGTCGCGGGCCTCCTTCCAGGCGCGGATGCGAGCCTCGTGATCGTTCATGTTGGCTTCGATCATGCCGAAATCGCCTCCGGAAGAGAATGCCTTGCCCTTGCCGGTCAGGATCACGGCGCTCAAGTCCGGGTCGTCATCGATGTCGCGCCAGATATAGGTGAATTCCCGATGGCCGGTGGCATCGAGCGAATTGTAGGTCTCGGGCCTGTTGATGGTGATTCTGAGCACCCGATCGACGGGGCGGTCGAACTCGAAACTGGTGTATTTGGCATAGCGATCGGTCATGGCGGGCTCCCGTCATCCTGGCGTGTCTGGAACCGGTGCTAATCGATCCCGGCGGTGTGCGCAACCGCTCGACGCATCGATCCGGATCGCACGACAGCGGCCGGCGCGGAACAAAACGTGCCGGCCGCTTCGAAGCGTTTGAGTCCGGTGCCGCGGGGCCGCCCGTGCCGAGCGACCCCGGTGATGGCGCGCCGTTACTGCATGGCGGTGGTGTAGGTGGCGAGGTCGAAATATTCCCGCCATTCCTTGATCTTGCCGTCCGTCATCTCGAACACGCCGAACACCGGCAGATCGACCGCCTTGTCCCCGGCCTTGGTCCGGTCGATCCGCTCGACCATCACCATGTCACCGGCGGCCATGAGGTTGAGAATCTCCCAATCGGTCTCGGTCCAGCCCGCCGCGAAGCCGTTGATGAACTGGACGATGTTGGCGCGGCCGGTGACCGGCTGGATCGGCAGGTTCCAGTAAACCGCGTCATCGGTGAAGTAGCCGCCCAATTCGTCGGCGTCGAGTCGTGACCAGGCGGCGATGAAATCGCGAATAATCCGCTCATTGTCGTTCATGTCTCCTCCGGACGATTGGTCTTGGGCATTGGTAGGACGGGGCGCGGACAGGCTCCCGGCGGCGACCACGCCGATCGCGGTCGCCAGGAATCGGCGCCGTGACAGGTTTTGGCCGACATTCCGCGCCGGAGGGGTTTCGATGTTTGGTTTGGGCATCGCAATCCTCTTTGAATCTAGATTTCGGAGTCGAGTCAGATCGATGAAGTTCAACGAACCCGCTTCAGGGCCTTCTGGTCGAAATCGCGGTCGGTCAGGCCGACCTGGAATTGATAGTCCGCGACCTCGAGGGCCGTGCTCTTGCCGGTCTGAAGGTTGACCATCTCCAGCCGGTGGGCACGCCAGTAGCGGCCCAGATATTGGCGATGATCGTCCAGGGTCAGGGTCTTGAGCGGCGCGTTCTTACGGTCGTAGTAGTCGATCTTGAAGGCGCGGTACTCGGCCTCGTCGAGCCATGCCACCTGGCGGGTATATCCGGAATGCTCATCGACCGGAAACCGTTCGAGCATATGGCAGGACAACTCGCCAGCGCCCGGACAGGGCTCGTCGGCGAGCCAGCGATAGGTGTATTCGGCGAGTTCCTGGCTGCCCAGGTCCTCGAACGCGAATTCGCTGCCGACGAACGAGCCGGAGACGTTGGTCGAACTGATCCGCTTGACCCGCTTGAGCGCCGGCAGATAGAGCCATTGATCGTCGGGCTCGGC
>CAJWQN010000055.1 GCA_913045505.1 uncultured Rhodospirillaceae bacterium
TCGTGTCGATCCAGCACTCCGGCGCCGATTTTTTACGGCACGACCTTTGCCCGGCCCGGAACCCGCTGGCCCGATTTTGCGCCTGGACTCCCGCCTCGTTCGGCGGTGGTCGCGATCACCAAGGACGATGGTGGCCCGAACGGTGGCCGAGAGGGGCGGGCGTTACCATTCGACCTGCATGCGCGCCGCGATCGCGTCGAACACCTCGCCCTCGCTGAGGCCGGTGTCGCTCAAATTGTCGACGTCGGCGTGGACATAGTTGAGCTGGGCGCGGACGAAGGCATTGAGATACCAGTTGACGCCAAAGGTGAAATTCTCGGCCACCCCGCCGCGAACGCCGCCCCCCGCCAAATTGTCGATGTCGTCGTCGAGGTCCAGGGTGCTGTAGCGCACGCCCACTTCCCACGCGCCCCAGGTGCCTTTCGACAGGCTGAAATCGTTCTTCGGATTGACCCGCCAGAAAGCGGCGAAGCGCGGATAGTAATTGCGCGATTCGCCGGTCAGGAAATAGCTCGCCTGAACGTAATAGCCGTTGAAGCCGAGGTCTCCGAAGGCGGGCTCGATGGCGCTGTTCTTGCGGTTGACGCCGACATAACCGTATTCGCCCTGGATCGAATAGGGGCCATGGACCAGGGCGGCCTCGAGACCGACGTGATAGTAGTCATCGACCCGTGAGATCTGGCCGGTGTCGACCAGCAGGGCGTTGTCGATACGCAGTTCGGGATCCGACGCGTAGCCGATCCCGCCCGGCTTCCGCCAATAGCCGGAAATGCCCAGATGCAGGGCGCGGGTTCGCTCGGCGACAGGCGCCCAGGCGTAACGCGCATGGATGCCCCAGCCTTCGTCGCCGGTGCCGGTGGATTCCGCCGGCTCGCCAAGCAGGCCCAGGCGAATGAACTGGCTGTTCTCCCGATACAGGGTCGCGACGCCGATGGCCGGAGAGCCGGGTGAGGCGGCGAAAGACCCGGTATGCTGGGCATCCTCCATGAACGTCCGGGTGGTTGAGAACGTCGAGGCATCGAGGCCAATGCCGGTGTTCTGTTGGCCGATCAGTATCCACCAGGGCCCCAGGCCCCGGTAGATCACCATGGCGGTCCGCAGGCCCTCGATCACGGTTTCACCGGTATCGGCGAGGTCATAGACCATCGCCCATATCCAGTCCTTCAGAAACACCCCGTTGACGAACAAGATGGCCCGCCGAAAATTGGTGCCGCTGCCGAGATCGCCTGCCAGGGACTGGGCTGCTGGGCCTTGGGCGTTCTGGCTGTAAATCCCGGCGTCGGTTTGCAGCAGGCCGCCAATGCCGAACGAATATTGGCCGTCATCGGAGCGGAGCCGGGGCAGCGGGCCAAAAAATGACCGTTCGGGGTTGTAGCCCTTGACCTTGGCCGCCGCGACGCCGGCGAAGGGGTCGTCTTCCCCGCGTTCTTGCGCCGTCGGCTGGTCGCTGGTCGCGACCGGGGCGGGATCCTGGGTGGAGGGTGGCGCCGGCGCGGGGTCCGCGACCGGAGCGGGAACGGGCGCAGGCTCTTGAACCAACGTCTCTATCAATCGTTCGAGTCGGTCGATGCGGTCGTCTTGGGCGTCGATGGTTTGTTGCTGGCGTTCGATCCGACGCAACAAATCGCTCTCGTCGGCCGCCGCCGGCATACCGATCGCGCCCGCGCCGAGCATCGTCAAAAGGGCTAGAACCGGATATTGGCGATGTGTCATTCGAACTCCGTCATGCTGCCGTGCCACCCACGGGGCGCCCCCTTGGCACCGGGGACAATAGCAGCACGATCGAGTTGGCTGAAATCGCTATTCGACATGACAGCTATTGAATTGGGGAATGGAGGGGCCGCCGGTCACCGGGGCCGATCGGGCGAATATTGGGTGGCCAGGTAATCTAGAACAATACGGCGTTCGTCGGCGGCCAAGGCAGGCATGCCCTGTTCCGCCACCATCCATTCCAGAACCTCGTCCCAGACCCGGCGTGACAGCCGCTGTTGGGTGACGATCGCCAGCGAATGACAAGGGACGCAATAAATAGCGACTTGCTCGTCGCCCGAACCCTCCGCCAACTCGTCGCGATCCGCCGCGAGGGCGGGGGTGGCGAGCATTGCGATGACGACCGCGCCGGCCCGAAACCCCGCCAGGTTGGTCATGCCACCGTGACGGCGATGCGATGCATGGCGTTGTTCAGATAGCCGCGCGGGTTCCAGCCCGGCACCACCATCGGCTGGGCAATGCCGGCCTCGTCGGTGGCGCGCGCCCAAATCTCGTAGTAGCCGGGCTCGGCCAGATGCAGCACCGCCGCGAAGGTTTGCCAGGAGCCGGGATTGGGCGGCGGCGCCAGCGCCGCGCGGCGCCAGGTCGCGCCGTAGTCGAGGGTCACATCGACCCGGCGCACGGCGCGATCGCCGGCCCAGGCGTGGCCGCGCACGCGTAAGTTGGAGCCGGGTTCCATATGGTGGCCCGTCTTCGGGCTGGTGATCAGGGATTTGACCGGCATCGCCTCGATGATCCGCATGTCCGCTTCGGCCACTTCGGCGCCTGGCGGAACCGGGCGCGCCGGCACCCGATAGGATTTGCCACCCATCTTGCGGCCGTCGTGAATCCGGTCGCGGACCCAGATTCGGTTCAGCCATTTTTGCGAGGTCGATCCCGGCCAGCCGGGCGCGACCACCCGCAGCGGGGCACCATGGGTCATCGGGATCGGATCGCCGTTCATGGCGAACGCGATCAGGGTATCCTCGCGCATCGCCTTGGCGAGCGGGATGCCGCGCGAGATCACCTCCTTGTCCGGGTCGCCGGACGGGTGCCGGTCGGCACTGTAGTGGCCGGTGTAAACCGCGCTCGGCTTGACACCCACGGCCGCGAGCAGGTCGCGGTAGCGAATACCGGTCCAGCGCGCGTTGCCGATCGCGCCCACGGTCCATTGATTGCCTCGCGCCGGCGGGTCGAAGCCGGCACGACCATTGCCCCCGCATTCGATCTGAAGCGCCAGGGTCACGACCTCGAACCGGCGCTCGAGGTCGCCGATGGCGAAAGTCACCGGCTGTTCGATCTCGCCATCGACCTCCAGACGCCAGGTCGCGGGGTCCGTCTCGTCCGGCATCAGGCCGTTGTTGCGGACGAAATGCAGATGATTGGGGGTGATGTCGTCGTCAAGCAGATGAGGCGGGGTCTCGGCGTTGATCGGGCGGTCGTTGAGCACACTCAGGCCGTCCGCTCCCAGCAGCCGGGCCCAATCGACCTCGTCGGCCAAGGCCGCCGGGATCAGGCCCGCGGGCATGGTGCGCGCGAACGGAATTTTCATACCCAGCACCGCGCCCATCGCGGCCAGGCCGGCGCCCTTGACGAATCGACGCCGGCCGAACACCAGCGCGTCGGCCCGCTCCGGATCGTCCCGGTAGAGTTCATGCAGTCCGCGCTCGCCGCGACTCCTGGGAATCCGGGCCATGGCGCTGGCCTCCGCGGTCAGGGAAGCAAAGCGAACGCGATCAACGCGTCGCCCTGGGGAAAGCCGAACAGATGATGGCCGCCGGCGGCGACCACGACATATTGCACCCCGGCCACGCTGTAGGTGATCGGGGGCGCGTTGACCCCGGCGCCGCATTGGAACCGCCAGCGCCGCGCGCCGGTGGCCGAATCATAGGCGTTCAGATAGCCTTCCCCTTCGCCCATGAACACCAATCCGCCGGCGGTCGCGAGCACGCCACCGATCAGGATGCTGTCGGTCCTGACCTGCCATTCGATGCGCCCGTCGGCGCGGGTGTCGATGGCGGACAAGGTCCCCCATCTCGGCACGTCGGCGACCTGGAGGACCGAATAGCGGAGCGCTGGCTGGCCGCCCTGGGCCGGGCGCACCCGGACCGTATAATCCGTCGGCATGTGCATGGCCGCGACATAGGCGAGGCCGGTGCCGGCATCGTAGGCCACCGGCGACCAGGACGCGCCGCCGCCGGCGCCAGGCGCCACCCGAACCCCTTCGGCGGTGGGTCGGGCGAACATGTTGTCGTGGGGCACGAACGGCTCCGATTTGTAGAGCAATGCCCCGGTTACACGGTCGTGGACGTAGAACCAGCCGGTCTTTCCGGCCTGGCCGACTGCGGGAACGATCCTGCCGTTGGCGCTGTGGTCGAACAACACCGGCGGGCTGCCCACGTCGTAGCCCCAGAGGTCGTGAGGAACTTGCTGGAAATGCCAGCGAATCTCGCCGGTGCGGACGTCGAGCGCGACCAGCGACACGGTGTAGAGGTTGTCGCCGGGCCGGGATACGTCATCCATTTGCGGCGACGGATTACCTGTGCCCAGATAAAGCAGGCCGAGTTCCGGATCCAGCGCCGGGGTGGTCCATGTCGAGCCGCCGCCTTCGACCCAGGCATCGGCGTAGGTCGGGAAGGCGCCTTTTTCGGCGGCGATATCACGGTACAAGGGCTCGCCGTCGGGCGTGGTGGTGCGCCACTCGCCCTCCCAGCCCTCGGCGGCGGTGGTGTACCAGCGCCAAACCTCCTCGCCGGTTTCGGCGTCGAACGCGGCCAGGTAACCGCGGCGGCCGAACTTGCCTTCAATGCCGATCACCGCTTCGAGTTCCGAACTGTCGCTCCGATTATCGACGTGGAGGCCGTAACCGGCGCCGGTGACGCCGACGATCACCAGGCCGTCGAACACCAGCGGCGCCATATTGGCGCCCAGACCACTGGAGCCGCTGACTTGCGCATTGCGAAACTCATCGTCCTCGGCCAGTTGGTCGACGGTTTCGGTCGGACGGGTATCGGGCTTGGCCACCACCACATCCCAGACCACCGCGCCGGTTTCGCGGTCGAGCGCGATCAGGCGTCCATCGCCGCTGGCCGTGAACACCTTGCCGTAGCCCATGGCCGCGCCCCTGTTCGCCGGCCCGCAGCAGAGCTTTTCGACTGTCATTTTGTGGCGGTACCGCCAGAGCCGGGTGCCGGTGGCGGCATCGAGGGCGACGACGTGATTGTAGGGGGTGGTCAAATACATCACACCATCGGCAACCAGCGGCGTGGCTTGGAAGGTGGCGCTGACCCCGGTTTGATAGATCCATTTGGGCACCAGGCGCGCGACATTGGAGCGATTGATCTGATCCAGGGTCGAGAACCGCTGATTGTCGTAGCTGTGCCCGTGGGTGAGCCAATCGCTGGTCTCGGCATTGGCTCCGCGCAGCCGTGCGTCATCGACCACGTCCGCGCCGGACGGGGCCGCGCCAAGAGCGAAGACCGCGGCCGCGAGAGCCGCGACAAATGAGTATTTCATGATCCGAGCATCCTTCCAATCAGGCTCAAGCCACGGCCAATGATGCGCAAAGAGGCGCCCTCTGTCCACGCGCATGGTGCTTGGCGGGCTTATTTCCTGTTCACAGTAGCACCAGGCAGGCGAGGACGAAGACGACGATGCTGGCGAACGGGGACCAGTTCAGAACCGCGACCGCGACGAACAACGCCACCGACAGGCCGACCGCCACCCAGGACAGGCCTTGCGCGGCCAGCGGTCGGACCAGGGTCACCAAGGCCGCCGCCAGCAGGGTGACCGCGCCGTACTGCATGCCAACCACCAGTTTGCGGACTTGCGGAATATGCTGGCGCTCGACGATCACCCCGTAGAACAGCACCGCCAGCAAAAGGCCCGGCAGATTGAGCGCCGCGACGCCGGCAATCAGCCCCGGCACGCCGGCGACCTTCAGGCCGACCAGCGCCGACAGCTTGACCGCGGTCAATCCCGGAAACAGAAACGTGACGCCGGTCAGGACACTGAACTGCTCGATCGTCAGCCAGGCCCGATTGTGGACGCATTCGTCCTCGATCAGTTTGAGCATCGAATGGCCACCGCCGAGCGCGAACAGACCGATCTTGCCGAAGCTGAAAAGCAGTTGGCCAAGGTCTTGGATCACGGCCTCGGCTCCCGTGTCCTCAAGAACTGGGTGAAGCCGGCGACGCTGGCTCGGGGCCCGGAAAATTTCCCGGCTTGGGCCAGGACATGGTGGTGGTCCGGTCCCTCGACGCAGGCCGACAGAAACGATTCGTCCGCGATCGAGAGCGTGCTCAACTCGACCCGCACCCGATGATTCATCCGCAAACGATAGCGTTCCTTCGCCACATCTATCCAGCTGGGCTGATAGTGGGCATGGGCCAGCAATGCGTCCAACTCGTAGCTTCCGCCGACTTCTCCTCCGAGGCCGCGCAGGCGTGGAAATATCCGCGCCAGCTTCGACACCGCGATCGGAAACTTGAATGATTTCTTGGGCAAGTAGGCTTCGGCGCCGTTGTAGCGCTCCAGCAGGCGCTTCACTTGCAAGCCGTTCTTGCGCAGCTTGATGTTGTCGGCCCACTTCCCGATCAGCAAATATCGATCCTTGACCCGGCCGTGCTTGTAATCCGAGATTGCGGCCGCGCCCGCGCCGCCGATCGATTCGACGACGACGGTTTCGCCTGGCCAGAACGCACGCCATTCCCAACTGCCCGATTTCGATATTCGGCCCGGCTTGGATGCGCTGGACGAGCCGGCCTCGTTTTGGCCGGCGTAGGCCTGGCGCGTCGCCGCGATCACCGCGATTTCGGATGGTGCCGCCACGTCCGAGGACAGGTCCGATCCAGACAAACCGCACAAACCGGCGAGTGTAGCGACTGCCGGGTCCGGTGTTCCTGCGCCGGCGTCCAACCGCGGCCCATCCCGCGAAGGTCGGTAACGGCGTTGCCGAAAGCCCCAGACCAGGGCCTTGTCCTCGACCGCGACTAGGCCGCCGGACACCAGCCGTTTGACCAGGGCGGGGCGCCACGAGGGGGCGTCGCCGGCGATGATGTCGATCCAATCCTTGGTCGCGCCCTCGCCGCCGCCGGCCGCGAGTCGGCGAAGTGCGTCATCCAGAACCTCGTCGCCGGTCGGTCGAGCTTCAATCGGCCGGGCCTCCTCGTCCGCGATGAGAATTCGCCCGCGCCGGCAGAGTTCCAGCAGAATCCCCCCGGCGACCCCATGCTCGACGGCCATGAGCGGGGAATCGCGCGTATCACGATACTCCGCCGTCAATGCCGCCAATAAAATCTGTTCCGCCGGGCCGATCATGTCCGGCCGCGGACCGATTCGCCGATGTGGCGACAAAGCAAGGTCACGGCAGCAAGGCTCCACGCAGCATGAAGAAGATCAGTGCCGACATCAGCGCCGCCGAGGGCACGGTGATCAGCCAAGCCGCGACGATCGTCAGCAGATGAGCGCGGCGCAGCAACCGCCGCTTGCTTTGGCGGCTCCGTCGCGTCCTCTCCCGTCGGTCGCCGGCCGGCCCCGCGTCGCGGACGAGAGCGCGACCGAGCGGCCGGCCGCTGTTGATCAGATACTCGCGCAGGAATCCGACCCCGAACACGCCGCCGACCGCTATATGGGTCGAACTCACCGGCAGGCCGAGCCACGACGCCACGATCACCGTGATAGATGCCGACAGCGCGACGCAGAACGCCCGAATCGTGTCCAGGCGGGTGATTTCGATGCCGACCCGGCGAACCAGCTTGGCGCCGAATAGGGCCAGGCCGAGCGACAACCCACAGGCGCCGACCAGCATCACCCAGAGCGGTACCGAAACCTTGGCCGCGAATTCTCCGGATCCGACCGCGTTGATGATCGCGGCGACCGGCCCGATCGCATTGGCGACGTCATTGGCGCCATGGGCGAAACAGAGCAGGGCGGCAGCGCAGATCAACGGGATCTTGAACAGGGAGTCGACCGCCTTGCGCCGGTTTTCCAGGCCGGCGGAGGCCCGCGCCACCAGCGGCTTGACAGCCAGGAATACGAGGGCCAACGCGGCCAAACCGGTCAGAAGCACGACTTCGATTTCGGGCCGCCAAACGTGCTTCAGGCCCTTGATCGCCATATAGACCGCGAACGTGGCGGCGAGCACCGCGACCAGGGCCGGCACCCAGCGTCGGGCCGCGCCGACCTTGTCCGACTGGGACAGGATCGATCGTTTGATGAACAGCAGGAACAGAGCCGCGATCACGCCGCTGAGCACCGGTGAGATGACCCAACTGGCGGCAATCTTGCTCATCACCGCCCAATCGACCGCGGTCGTGCCGGCCGCTGCCAGGCCGCTGCCCATCACCCCGCCAACCACCGCGTGGGTGGTCGAAACCGGGGCCCCGATCCAGGTCGCCAGATTGACCCAGACCGCGGCCGCCAACAGCGCCGCCAGCATCGCCCAGACCAGAGTATCGACGTCGCCGATTTGGCTGGGGTCGATGATTTTCTTGGAAATCGTGGCGACCACGTCACCGCCGGCGAAAATCGCGCCGGCGGCTTCGAACACGAACGCGATCGCCAAAGCGCCGATCATGGTCAGCGCCTTGGAGCCGACCGCCGGGCCGACATTGTTGGCGACGTCGTTGGCGCCGATATTGAGGGCCATATAGGCGCCGATCACGCCGGCGAAGGCGATGAAGACGCCACCGTCCAGCAGGCCACCAGCCTGGCCGGTCGCATAGAACCAGACAATGCCCAGGAACAGCGCGGACAGCGCGAGATTCAGATTGTGGCGTACCAGCAACCGGTCGGCCAGCGCCGGCCCGCCGTCTCCGGCCCTGCCGCGGCTGATATTGAGTCCCGCCATTGCCTCCCCCGACCAGACCCGTGGAGTCGTTGTCCGAAGCCGCCGATGGAGGGTCGGAGTCGGATCGATTCCCTAGGCGACATCGTTGTTGATTGCCGGCCAGACTTCAACTCCCGACACTTCGTTGGGGAAAAGTTCCACGTGACCCGGTCCGGAAACAGCCGCCGGAGTGCTCGGCCTTGAGCGAAGCCGCCGAACACCCCATGATCGGGCCGGCGCGCCGGGCAGGGCCCTTTTGTGGGATGGGAAGGAAATCTATGTCGCTCCGAATTGCCGAGTTGGACAACGCCGGCGCCGATCGGTGGGACGAATATGTCGATCGCTGTGCCGAGGCGACGTTTTTTCACAAGGCGGGCTGGAAACCGGTCATCGAGGACAGCTTCGGCCGACGGAGCTTCTTTCTTTATGCCGAACGGGACGGCGAGATTTGCGGGGTGTTGCCGCTGGTCCACTTCAAGAGCCGGATGTTCGGCCATGGCTTGATTTCGACCGGCTTCTGCACCTGCGGCGGGCCGGCGGCCGACGACGAGGAAGCCCGCGATGCCCTCGTCGTCCAGGCCGAGGATATTTTCGACCAGACCGGGGTCGATTTCATGGAGTTCCGCCAACCCGGCCACGGCCGCGCCGGCTGGATCGGCCATCAGGGCATCTACGCCACCTTTGGCCGCGAGATCGAGGCCGACGAGGCCGCCAACCTCAAGCAGATCCCCCGCAAGCAGCGCGCCGTGGTCCGCAAGGCGCTCACCCGCGACCTCAGCCATCAAATCGAGTCCGACGTGGGCAATCTCTACGATCTCTATGCGTTCAGCGTTCGCAACCTGGGCACGCCCGTTTTCGCCCGCAAGTATTTCGCCAACATGGTGAAGGTTTTTGCCGAGGACTGCGACATCCTGACCGTGTTCAGCGACGGCGTGCCCATGAGCAGCGTTCTCAACTTCTATTTCCGCGACAAGGTGATGCCCCATTACACCGGCGGGCGGTTCGAGGCGCGCCGGCTCGGCACCAACGATCTGATGTATTGGCATCTGATGCGCCACGGCCTGGAGCGGGGTTGCACGTGGTTCGATTTCGGCCGCAGCAAGATCGGCACCGGGCCGCATGCGTTCAAGAAAAACTGGGGCTTCGAGCCCGAGCCGGTCGAACACGCCTTCAAGCTCCGAACCGGCGAGGAGGTGCCGGAAATCAACCCGCTGAACCCCAAATACCGCCTGTTCATCGCCGCCTGGAAACGCCTGCCCCTGCCGCTCGCCAACCTCATCGGCCCCTGGATCGTCCGCAATATCGGCTAGGGGGTGGGGCGTGGGCTCATGGACCGAGGGTCTCGTCGTTTGGCGGTGATACCATCGAGGATCAGGTCGGCGAAGGTGTCGGTCCCGGCAACCGTTGCCCAATCATCGCGAAGGAGGCTTTAATCGAAAGCGTTCGTATCCGTACGATGGAGTCTTGGTTACTCCAATCCGGACCCGCTCTTGCAAAGAAGGTCGTCCCATGAACCCGTCAGATTCCGGCCGCGAGGATGCCGCCAAGGCCGTGAACCTCCTCGCCGGCGATGTCCGCGCGCCGCTCAATTTTGTCGTCCGCCAGGACACCAAGCCCTACTTTATCAGTTCGGCCTTGACCGGCGGCGACGCCGAATTTTTCTTCGAGACCGAGGCGCAAACGGTGACGATCCGCGACGTCCGTCCGGTGGCCGATAGCCTGTCGATCGACATGGAAGGGTTCGAACTGTATCGCCACGAGACGTCGGTCGAGGATCTCTACGACGACGCGGCGGTCGAAGGCGTCTACAGCCGCGAGATCGAGGCGCTCTTGAAGGCGGCGACGGGGGCGTCGCGCGTCGTGGTCTTCGACCATACCCGCCGCGCGGATGGCCCGAGGGGTGCCGTCAATCCGGATGGATTGCGTGGACCGGCGTATCTCGTGCACGTCGACTACACCGCTTTGTCCGGCCCCGAGCGGGTCCGCAATTTTCTGGGCACCGAGGAGGTCGACCGCGTACTCGGCTCCGGCGGGCGGATCGTGCAGATCAACGTCTGGCGCCCGATCACGGGGCCGGTGCAACGCTCGCCGCTGGCTTTGGCCGAAGCCGAAAGTATCAAAACCGAGGAATTGATCGCCACCGAACAACGATTTCCGGACCGGGTCGGTGAAATCTACCTGTTGGCGCGCGGCTCGGACCAGCGCTGGTGTTGGCTGTCAGGCATGGATCGGAATGAAACCCTGCTGATCAAGGGCTGGGACAGCCTCGACGACGGCCGCGCGAGATTTACGCCCCACGGCGCCTTTCCCGTACCGGACCAAGATCCGGAGGCTCCGACGCGCGAGAGTATCGAGACGCGGACCTATCTCGTTTTCGACGGCTGAGTGACGCCACATGCGCACCCCATCCGCCGGATCGCGCGGGGCGAGAACGCGCCCGACGCCCTCGCAAGGCTCCGTCCGCGAGCAAATGTCCCATTTCAAGCGCGACGGGCCAAGGGCGACGGGCCAAGTGCGCCGCTATCGTATTATTCCATCCTTTTGATCTAGATCAGGTCCTTCCCAGATCGTAGTGTCGTAACCTTGCCTCATGAAGCGAGTCGAGTTTCCTCGCCAACATGAACCAAGCAGAGCAATGGGGGCGGTTGTCGCCGCCTTTCGGCAAAGGCCGAGCAGCTCAATCCCTTCGCATACAGGAGGCGAAAGATGAATCAGTCCCCGGAGCCCAACCCGGCCGGGCAGTCATCGTCGGGCCCGGCCTGCGAGTCATTCCTCGCTTGCCTAGGGAACGCCAGCCACGAGACATCGCCATTCGATTACTGGTTGCTGGAAAATCCGCTTCCCGAAGGGTATTGCGACGACATCGCCAATCTTCCGTTCCCGCCTCCCGAGGGTGCCGTCTTCGACGGCAAGCGCGAGACCAACAACGCCCTGAGGAACTATTTTACCCCTGAGAACCAGGCGAAATTCGAGGTCTGCCGCCGCGTGGTCGAGGGTTTCCAGGACCCGAGGGTGAAAACGGCCATCGAGGCGGCCACCGGAACGGATCTCTCGGACGGCCATCTGAGAATCGAGTACTGCCAGGACGCCAAGGGCTTCTGGCTCGAGCCCCACACCGACATCTTCGTGAAAAAGTTCACGATGCTCGTTTATCTGTTGGATGACCCGAAGCTGGCCGACGCCGGCACCAACATCCTCGAAGGGCCGCCCGATTTCAAATATGTCGGATCGGCCCCTTACGGGAAGAACAAGGGTGTTATTTTCATTCCCGGCGAGAACACTTGGCACGGTGTTGGCCATCATCCGATCACGGGCATCCGCAAGTCCATCATCATCAACTACGTGACCTCGGATTGGCGCGACAAATGGGAGCTCGCCTGAAAACCTGATGCGCCGCGCCGGCGGCTGGTAAGCGGACGGGCCGCGTGCCGGAAATCCGCTTCCAAATGGGCAACATTGTAACGGCGCTCTCCAGGCTGACGGCCAAGGTGCCGATTTCCGGCAGGCCGCGCTACCATTTCACTGCCGTCCGCAGCCCGATGATGTCGACGTTTTGGCCGATTTCGAGGCCGGCCGCGTTTTCGCGATCGATGCGGGCGTTGATGTAGTTGAGCTTGAACATGACGTAATCGTTCGGATACCAGTTGACCCCCAAGGTCCAATTGTCCTCGATGCCGCCGAGAATGCCGGCGTCGGAGTCGTCGAGGTTCAGATGGCTGAAGCGGGCCAGCAGTTCCCAGGCGCCGAGGCCGCCCGTGGACAGGCTGAACGGGCGCCTCACCCGGAGTCCTTTCCAGACCCCGTCCCTGGCGTTGTAGGGTCGGCTCTCGCCGGTCAGGAAGACGCCGGCCGAGACGTAGTAGCCTTCGAACTCGGCGTCCTCGATGGCACCGCCGCCAACCGTGCGGTCGAGCGGATCCTGGGATTGCGACCAGGTGGTGGCGGCGTATTCGGCCATCAGCCAGGCCATTTTCCATCTGGCGGCGAGTTCGACGCCCCACATGCTGGCGTCATCGACAGAGCCCGGGCTGGGGCCGGTATCGATCAGGCGGTTGCCGTCGACCCGCAACTCCGGGCGGTCCCTGAGCTGGAAGGATTGGGTGGTGGCGTCGTTCCGCTGGGGCGGCTCGAACAGGTGCCAGCCCGAGGCGCCCAAGTGGATCATCATGTCGTCTTCGTTGACCGGCGCGACACCGGCGCGGGCGTGGAGGCTCAGCGGCATGTCGCCGCCGTCGAAATCGTCGCTGTCGAAGAACGTGCCCGCCCGGCCATGCCAGAAATCGCCGCCGGCGCCGACGCTGAAGCCCATCCGTTTCAAGCCGATCTCCTCGTCGCCGCCGAACACAGTGGTGACGCTGATGTTCGAGACCTGGGCGCGCTCGATGAACGGGATGTCGTTGGAGCTGGTCAGAATCTCCATCCCGTTGGGCACTTTGTGCTTGCCGAGCGTGAACTTGAAGGGGTGAAAGCCCAGATAGGCGATATCGATCACATCGGCATTGACGACGCCCGACGTGTCGCTGTCGCCGGCGTCGAAAATGATCCGATAGGCCCAGTCCTTGTCCATGGTCCCTTTCAGGCCGAAGCGCGCGCGGCGGAAATTGCTCTGGGTGGACAGGTCGTCCTCGCCGCGCTGGGCCGAGTTGGGCGCCTGATCGTTTTGGCCGAAAAATCCGATATCATAATGAATCCGGCCGTCGAGTTCGGCCTTGAAACGCCCGTCCTCGGACTCCCAGATCGGGGTCGGGCCTTTCAGCCTGGCGCTGACTCCGGCCTGCTGACCCGCCTGCTCAATGGCCTTGTCGGCCGTTTCCTTGGCTTGCTTGACCTGCGATTCGAGCTGTCGCCTGAGCAGGATCAGTTCCTGCTCCAATTGTTGGACCCGATCCTCCAATTCGCCGGCTCCAACCGCTGCCGGCAACGCGATGGCGGCCACCGCAATGGCCGTGCCGACCAAACCGGCGATCTTCAACGTCATCATCGTGTGATCCCCTCGAAGTGGCAAAACCGCGCGCGCCAACGGTCCGGATCTCGGACGACCGGATTGGCACCCTTATCGAGGGCATTGATTAAGGACCGCGTGTTACAGGTTTTGCGGTGCTACCATTGCAGCAATATGACAATGCGCCGGCCGGCGCCGGGGGGTACCATCGGGCCATGACTTTGGATCTTCGTCATGGCGCCGCCGCCGTGCTCGGCGTGGCCCAGATGTATGGCGCCGATCAGGCGGCCGTCACCCACGGCGTGCGCTCCATCGCGCTGATGGAGAACGCCTGCGCGGCGATCGTCAGGACGATTCGGACCCGGTGGTCGCCACGGCCGGTGGTGGTGCTGTGCGGTCCCGGCAACAACGGCGGTGACGGCTTCGGCGCC
>CAJWQN010000056.1 GCA_913045505.1 uncultured Rhodospirillaceae bacterium
CGAGACCGGCGGCGCAGGCCGCGTCGAGGCGCAGCGCCGCGACCGGCAGCGGGGCCAGCGCAGCGCGCGTACCACCCTGGGCGACCACGCCGCCGCTTCCGAACCGGGCCACCGCCCAGGCCGCGCCGGGGGTGTCGGCGAGCGCGGCGCGGGCGGTGAAGCCGAGCCGGCCGAGGCGGGCGATCAGGCGCGCGAGCAGCGCCGATTCGCCGCCGAACAGATGGCCGCAGCCGGTCACGTCGAGCCACAGGCCATCGGTGCCCGCGGGCGCGCACCACGGGGTAAAGCGCAGCGCCCAATCGGCCAGCTTCTCGAGCCGGCGCGCCGCGCCGGCGGGGTCGGCCGGGCGCACCGCGAGATCGGGGATCAGGGCGCGGGCGTCGGTCAGGGTCATGCCGGGATGCAGGCCAAGGCCCTGGGCGTGCGGGCACACCGCGACCAGGCGGGCGGTGCCGCCGGTCTCGGCGCTCAGCCCCAGCGGCTCAGACCGCTTGACCGAGACCGATGTCCGCCGGCGTTCCAGATCGGTCTGCCAATGGGGCAGCCACAGCGAAACGATGCGTCTCATGGGACCATTCGATCGACCAGTGCCGGGCGCCCGCGGCGCCACGGCAGCGTGTGAGTTCGACCCGCCAGCGCGACGCGTCCGGGGCGTCGAAGCCGGGCGCCGGGGCACCGGGCGCCGGCCCGACCCGCCAGCGGGTCTGGGCGGCGGTGGCGGGCGCGCGGGCGCGGCGGGTGCGATACAGCAACAGGCAGGTCGTGCCGCTGGCCTGGGCGGCGAGTTGCAAGCGGCGACTGGCGGTAAGGTCGATGCCGCCGACCTCGCCCAGCACGGCGCCGAGCCGGCGCGCGCGCAACCCCTCCTCCAGCACCCACAGCACCTGCTCCGGAGTCCGGGCGCGGACCACGATCAGCCGGCCCGCGTCAAGACCGAAGGCGGCGAGCCCCGGCCCATGGAGATCGACCCGGCCCAGGCACCACAAGGCCGGGCCGCGATCCGCGATCAGGCGCGCCAGCAGCGCCGCCGCGAAACCGGTGGCCGCCCCGGCGTCCCCGCCACCGCCCTCGATCTCATGCAGACAGGCGCGCGGCAAGCCACTCCAAGGCAGCGCCGAATCGATCGCGCCGATCCCGAACGGAACCGCCGTGGCCGCCACCTCGGACCGCGCCCATGCCGGCGTCGTTTCCAACGCCCGAATACGGGCGCGAAGATCGGAGAGAACGGCGGCATGGGCGCGACGGGACATATCCAAAGCTCTTGACCCGAGGCCCTGGGGCCGACGGGCGGGCGTGCTATTTGTTCCTTTTTTGTTCTATAAAGAATCCGGCCCTGAGTCAAGTCGGCAACGGAACCGGTACCGGTACCAGGATCGCACCGGGATCGCACCGGGATCGCACCGGGATCGCACCGGGATCGCACCGGGATCGCCTAGAAACGCTCCCGAAAATAGGCGATGGTCCGTTCCAGCCCATCGTCGAGCGCGACCATCGGTTGCCAGTCCAGCGTCTCGCGGGCGAGTTCGATGTCCGGGCGGCGCCGGGCCGGATCGTCGGCCGGCAAAGGGCCGGTGACAAGCGACGAATCGGAGCCGGTGAGCGCGATCGTTCGCTCGGCCAATTCACGGATCGTGATCTGCTGCGGATTGCCCAGATTGATCGGACCGGTCACCGAGTCGGGCGCCTTCATCAGGCGAACAAGTCCTTCGATCAGGTCATCGACATAACAGAACGAACGGGTCTGGCTGCCGTCCCCGTAAAGGACCAGCGGCTCGCCGTTCAGCGCTCGGACGATAAAATTGGACACCACGCGCCCGTCATTGGGATGCATCCGGGGCCCATAGGTGTTGAAGATGCGGGCGACGCGGATGCTGGTGTCGTGCTGACGGTGATAATCGAAGAACAGGGTCTCGGCGCAGCGCTTGCCCTCGTCGTAACAGGCCCTGGGACCGATCGCATTGACCCGGCCCAGATAGCTCTCCGGCTGGGGATCGACCTCGGGATCGCCATAGACCTCGCTGGTCGAGGCCTGCAGGATTTTCGCCTTGGTCCGCCGGGCCAGCCCGAGCATGTTGATCGCGCCGTGGACGCTGGTCTTGGTGGTTTGGACCGCATCGAACTGGTAATGGACCGGCGAGGCCGGGCAAGCAAGGTTGTAAATTTCGTCAACCTCCACATATAACGGAAAGGTCACGTCATGGCGCATCAGTTCGAAATGAGGATCCGAGAGCAAACCCAGGATGTTGTCCTTGGCTCCGGTGAAGAAGTTATCGACACACAAAACATCGCAGCCGTCGGCCAGCAGCCGCGCACACAGATGCGAGCCCAGAAAACCGCCGCCACCCGTGACCAGTATCCGCTTACGCAAATGCATTGACGCCCACCCGTTCCCACCACCCGATCACCATCCGCCGGCCAAACCTAACACCGTACCGCCGGCAGGCAAGACCGGAGGACGGCCTCGAAATCAGCCCCGTGCCCGAACGGAAACAGTGGTCAAGACGCGCCCCAGGGTTTACAAGCGACAGGGTGAGGCTCCCCATCCCGCCGGCCGGTACACCGATCTCGTCGCGATGCCGGCTTTAGGGGATTGAAGATGTTTTGTTTTTAGGGGATTATAGGACTTCGCTGGCACAGCATATGAGGGCTCGCCATGCGCGTGGAAGCTATGAAGACTCTTCGACTGGATGTTCTCGTGGTGGCGGCGGTCGCCCTGGTGTTGGCCGGCTGCACGGGAAACCCGGATGCGCCGACTATCGCCGGCGTCACCGACGCCGAGCCGGCCGACTACCTGATCGGTCCGGGCGATGAGCTGCAGATTTTTGTTTGGGGAAATCCGGAGCTCTCGGAGTCGGTGCCGGTCAGACCCGATGGCCGGATATCGGTGCCGCTGATCGAGGATCTGCCGGCGGCCAATAAGACACCTTCGGTGCTCGCGCGCGATATCGAGGCGATCTTGGCCGAGTTCGTGCAGAACCCGATCGTCACCGTGATCGTCAGAAACTTCATCGGGCCGTTCGACCAGCAGGTCCGGGTCGTGGGCGAGGCGGCGTTGCCGAGCGCCATTCCCTACCGCGCCAAGATGACCGCGCTCGACGTGATGATCGCGGTCGGCGGCCTGACCGAATTTGCCGCCGGCAACGATTCGGTGATCGTACGCAGCGCCGATGGTGAGCGCGCGATGTATCGTGTCCGGCTTGATGATTTGTTGATCGACGGGGATGTTTCGGCCAATGTCGAGATGGTCCCGGGCGACATTTTGATCATTCCGCAAAGCTGGTTCTAGCGGTCCGGTCGCGCCGGGGCGGAATAGACCGTCTTGGCGCGGGCCATCGAATCCGGGCGCTCCGATCGAGGGGCTTTGCGGCGAGGCGTTCGAAGGATGTCGTGTCGGCTGGGCGGTAATGGATAACGCTTATCAAAATTTCGTCGTCCTGCTCGACGCGATTTGGCGTCAGCGCTGGATCGCGTTGATCCTGGCCTGGGTGATCAGCGTGGTCGGCTGGCTGGGCGTGTCGCAATTGCCCGACAAGTATCAATCCGAAGCCCGGATCTATGTCGATACCGCGACCCTATTGGCGCCGCTGCTGAAAGGCATTGCCATCGATAGCGCCCGTGCCTCGGAAATCCAGGTCATGCAGCGGACCCTGTTGAGCCGGCCCAACATGGCGCAGGTCGCGCGCGCCACCGACCTTGATCTGGAGGCCACAAACTCCCTCGAGATGCAAGCGCTGCTCGAGGACTTGGCCGAACGTACCAGGATCGATGGCACCGGGCGCAATCTCTTCTCGGTGTCTCACGTCAACACTGATCCGGTTTTGGCCAAGGCCGTCGTCCAGTCGTTGCTGACGATCTTCGTGGAAAGCAATTTGGGCGAGAACCGCACCGACATGGAGGAAGCGCAAACCTTCATCGCCAAACAGATCGCCCAATACGAGGAGCAACTCAAGGCGGCCGAGCAGCGACTCGCCGAATTCAAGGCCCAGAATTCCGACGTGCTGGGGTCGATGAATTTCTCCAGCCGTCTCACCGCCGCGCGCGATACCCTCGGGTCGATCCAGCTCGATCACGAAGAGGCAATCCTTCGGCGCGATCAACTGCGCGAGCAATTTGAATCGGTGCCGCAATTTCTGGAGGTCGGGACCAACAACCCGCAAGTCGTAATCAACGGCGCCAGACAGACGCCGCTGCAAGCCCGGATTGGGGAACTGGAGTTGCGCCTCGATGCCTTGCGGCTGCGCTTTACCGAGAATCATCCCGACGTGATCGCGACCCGCGACAGCCTGGAAGTACTCCGTCAGCAACTAGAGGAGGGGCAAGCCCAGGTCGAAGCGGCCAACGGCGAGGACGGCGAGGACGGCGCAGACGGCGTGACCCAAAGCATGAAGATTCCCAACACCCTATACGAGAATATCAAGCTCAAACTGGTCGATGCGGAATCCGAGGTCGTGGGGTTGAACCGGCGCGTGTCTCTGGCCAAGGTGAAAGTTGGCGAATTGGAGGAAATCGCGCAAATCGCGCCCAAGGTCGAAGCCCAGCTCGCCGATCTCGATCGTGATTACGAGATCGTCAAGAATCAGCACGCCGAGTTCTTGCAACGGCGCGAATCGGCGCGGATTTCCCAGGCCGCCGAAGAGACCACCAATGTGGTCAACTTCCGGGTCATCGAGCCGCCGCAAGTGCCAGCCTTGCCGTCATCGCCCAATCGGCCCATGTTCATGACACTGGCATTGTTCGTCGGGCTTGGCGCCGGCGTCGGTTTCACCGTCGCGCTCGGCCAACTCGATCGGTCCTTCCGGACACCGGAGAACCTGGAATCCGCGTTCGGGCTTCCGGTCCTGGGCAGTGTCTCGACCATCATGACCGAGAACGAGAACCGGCGCCGGGCGATCGGCAACATCTTTTTCTGGACCGGCGTCGGTGTCCTCCTGTTCGTCTACGCCATCGTAGTGGTGATCGCGGCCAAGATCGGCTTCGTGGTCGATATCTTGGAAGGTACGAACCTGAGCTCGGTGCCAGCCTTCGTGCCTGAACTGCTCGACAAGCTCGGCATCATGCCGTTCCTGGAAAGGTTCTTGAGCTATGGCGGATGACGGCAACCACATCGACCTGATCCAAAAATTCGCCGAGAAAATGGGCAGCCAGAACCGGCCATCGCTAGCGGAGCGGGCGACCGAAAAAATGGCCGGCCAGGCGACCTCGATCAGGACGCCGCCACCGTTCAGGGCCTCGCCGCCGATCACGGCGGATTCGGCGAAGATCGATTCCGCCCAGGAGACGGCACCGGCCAAAGCCGGGTCGGCGAACGGCGACGGCAACGGCGCCGAACCGGCACCCAATCATATCGATATCGATTTGATGCAACTTCAGCTTGCCGGCATGGTCACGCCGATGAGCGAACGCAATCGCATCTCCGAAGAATACCGGATCATCAAGCGACCGCTCCTGGCCCGAGCCCTGTCGCGCGGCGAGAGCGACATCGCGAACGGCCATCTGATCATGGTCACCAGCGCCCGTCCGGAGGAGGGCAAGACCTTCACGACGATCAATCTCGGCATGAGCATCGCGTCGGAACGCGAACTCTACGTAATGTTGATCGATGCCGATGTTCAGAAATGCAGCCTTGGCAGCCGACTCGGGATCGAGGATCAAAAAGGGCTCGTCGACTTGTTGCAGGATGACAGCTTGGAACTCTCCGACGTTCTGATTCGAACCAACATTCCCAACCTGACGGTATTGCCCGCGGGCGCCAATGACGCTCATGCCACCGAGCTTCTGTCCAGCCCGAGAATGCTCGAATTTGTCCACGACATTTCGACTCGCTATCCGGATCGCATGATCGTCATCGACGCGCCGCCGATCCTGGCCAGCAGCGAACCCGGGGTATTGGCACAACATGTCGGTCAAATCGTCATGGTCGTGGAATCCGGCCAGACCAGCCGGGCGGCGGTCGAAAAGGCGCTGCCATTGATCGGCGCCTGCCCTGAGGTCAGGTTCGTGCTGAACAAGGCCCGCTTCCGCCGGGGCTCGGAGCAATTCGGCGCCTATTCCTATAGTTACGGCTACGAAGCGCTCAAGGACTGAAGCGGACATTTCTTCGAGATACCATGTCATATTGATCATATCGGTTCGGCGAAATATTGTTGGCGAACGCCGCTCACGTCGGGGCTGCTTGCCGTGCTAGCGGTATCGTTGGGCCTGGCGCGGCCGGCAGCGGGCGGTGACTGGACGATCGTCCCGCGCGTGGATGTCCGGGAGGGCTATTCCTCCAATGTCCGTTCGGTGCCGGAAGGCGAAGAATCCGACCTGATCACCACCGCCACGGCTGGCACCAGCGTTGTCGGGCGCGGCGCCCGACTCAATTTCAATTTCGATTACAGCCTCTCGCGGGACAAGTTTGTGGACAACAGCGAACTCAACAGCGACCGGCAAAATCTGATCGGGTCCGGAAGCACGGAATTGTGGCAAGATCACCTGTTTCTGGACGCACGGGCAGCGATCAGTCAGGAAAGCCTCGCCCGCAGCGGGGTCACGGCGGCCGGCGATCGAACTCTGACCGAAAACGAATCCGAGGTCGTCACCTTCACCGCCACACCTTTGCTCACCCGCAATTACGGCCGCTGGGCGACCAGCGAAACATTTTACCGATACTCGGAAACACGGTTCCTGGAGACCGACCAGGGTGAAGAAGAGGGCGTTGCCGCGGCCGCGGCGCCGCAAGGCTCCCGATCCCATGAGCTGTCCACACTGGTGCGCAGCGGGCCGAAATTCTCCCGCTTAGCCTGGGAGTTGAGCACCAGCTTTCTCAGGACCCACCGCGGCCAGGGAAACGTCCTGTATGACCGTAAGGCGGACCTTTCGGGCGAATACGTCGTCACCCGCGAATTCGCGGTGCTGGCCCGGATCGGGCAGCAGACTATGGACGATGTCTCTCTCGCCGAGGATGTCGACGGCATGGCCTGGAGCGCCGGGGTTCGGGTGCAACCGGGGCCGCGCACCGTGGCGACGGTCGAGTACGGCCATCAGTTCGGCGATCCCACCTGGACCGGCGAACTGGGCTACAAAATCAACAGTCTGTCGACGATCTCGGCATCTCTGACCGTCAATCTCGCGTCCCAGCAACAGGTGCTTACCAACGCCCTGAACGGCATCGTCGAAAATGAGCTGGGCAGCCTGGTCGACCCGGTGACCGGCCTGGACGCCAACCCCAACGACCTCGGTTTCGATTTTATCGATCAGGTCGCCAAGACCCAAACCTTTAACGTAAACTTCTCTGGCAGTACCGTCGACACTCGGAACCGGTTTTCGGTCAACGGCAGCCTCTCGACCCGCGAATTGGACGCCAACAACAAAGACTCGGTCGCGAACCTGGTCGGAACCTACAGCCGGCAGATGACGCCCAATCTGGTCGGGCGGGTCCAGGGCAACTTGTCGCAGACCATCCAAACCAGCGGCGTTGGCGCCGGAGACGCAACGCTGCGAAGCAACGCTTCGCTCACCTATACGATCAGCGACACCATGGTCGGCATATTGGACTACAACTATGTGCGCCAGGACAGCGAGGCCAGAGGCATCGTCCAGGAAAACCTGATCTCGGTCAACCTGCGGCGGACCTTCTGAACCCGGTTTATGTACACAGAGTTTTACAAGCTCAAGGGACCGCCATTTCAGCTGACCCCGGACCATCGGTTTTTTTTCAGCAGCACCGTACATAAGAAGGCCATGGCGCACCTCAATTACGGGTTGCACCAAGGCGAAGGCTTCATCATCATCACCGGCGACGTCGGCGCGGGCAAGACAACTCTGGCAGGCCATTTGATTTCGGCGCTCGACAGTTCCCGCTACCTCGCAACCACGGTCGTGACCACACATCTTGCCGCCGACGACATGCTGCGAATGGTCGCCTCGGGCTTCGGGGTCGATTATGAAAACACCGACAAAGCAACGTTGCTGCGCCGGATCGAGGCCTATCTCGCCACCAATTTCGAGGAAGGTCGGCGTTGCCTGTTGTTGATCGACGAGGCTCAGAATCTGTCCGTGAAAGCGCTCGAGGAACTGCGCATGCTGTCCAATTTTCACATCGACGGCCAGGCGCCGTTGCAGAGCTTTCTGCTCGGCCAGCCCCAGTTTCGCGTGACCCTGGGCAGCGTGGATCTCGACCAGCTTCGCCAGCGCGTGATCGCATCCTATCATCTGGGTCCGGTCGACGAGAACGAGACTCGGGAATATGTCCGCCACCGCCTGCGCGCCGTCGGCTGGGACAACGATCCCGAAATCACCAGCGACGCCTATCACGAGATTTACGTCCACACCGGTGGCGTGCCACGTCGAATCAATGTTCTGTGTTCGCGATTGTTGTTGTTTGGCTTCCTCGAGGATCAGCATCGGCTGGACGGCGATATGGTGAAACAGGTGGCCGAGGACTTGAGCCGCGAGACAGAGTTGGTGGTTGATCGACAAGCCGCCCAAGCCACACAGGCCGAACAGGAAAAGGTGCCCCTGGTGGCCACCGGCGGCGGTGGCAACGAAGTCGTCTCTCAACAACTGCCGAGTGACGCGGCGGCCCCGCTGGCCGGCGGCGGGGCCGGCAATTCGGGCCTGGATCATCGCATGACCGCGGTCGAAGGCCAGCTCCAGCGCGACGAGCGCATGCTCGGCCGCGCCCAACACTTGATTTCACGTCATGAGCGGATGCTGCATCGGGTTCAGCAGATCATCGTTCATCATATGAGCGGCGGCAATCCGCCGAAGAAGGACGAGCCATGAGCACGTCGACCGTGGCGACGCCCCGTTTGCGCGAGACCGCATCGGACGCCCACCAATCCGGCGCGCCGGTGACCCGGGCCGGCCGGATCGTCAATGCCATGTCGGTCGATGTCGAGGACTATTTCCAGGTCCAGGCCCTGGAGGAACGTATCGGTCGCGACCAGTGGGGCGCGTTCGAACGCCGGGTCGAGTGCAATACGGACGCGGTCCTGCGCCTGTTCGACGACTTCGGCGTCAAGGCAACCTTCTTTACCCTCGGCTGGGTGGCGGAGCGCCACAAGCCGCTGATCCGCCGTATTGTCGATCAAGGCCATGAACTTGCCAGCCATGGGTTCGCGCATTTTCGCGCCGATAGCCAGTCGCCCGAGGAATTCCGTCTCGACGTGCGCCGGACCAAGCAAATACTCGAACAGGTGGGGGCGGTGCGCGTGCGGGGCTATCGCGCGGCCACGTTCTCGATCGGAAAACGCAATCCTTGGGCCTTTCAGGTGCTCGCGGAGGAAGGTTACGACTACAGCTCCAGCGTCAACCCGATCCGACACGACAATTACGGCGTGCCCGACGCCCCACGCTTCGCGTACCGCCCCGACGGGGTCACGGGCCTCGATGAATTTCCGATCACCACGCTCCGCCTGGTCGGCCAGAATCTACCCTGCGGCGGCGGCGGCTATTTCAGGCTCCTGCCCTATCCGGTGTCGCGCTGGGCGCTCCGCCGAGTCAACACGATCGACGTTCAACCCTGCATCTTCTACTTTCATCCTTGGGAAGTGGATCCCGATCAGCCGCGGGTTGCCGACCTGTCTCTCAAGACCCGGTTCCGCCACTACAACAATTTGGCGCGGATGGAACCCCGTTTGCGCCGACTGCTCGACGATTTCGCCTGGGATCGCATCGACAGGGTTCTGGCCCGGCCGCAATAAATAGTGGCCCCGGCCTCGGCACCAATGACCGGACAAGCGAAACTGAAAATTCTCGCGGCGCTGCTGTTGAGCCTGGCCACGCAGCTCTTGTTCGGTGCCGACGCGCGATTCAAACCCGAATCTCAGGACCTGCTTCCCAATCTCGACTTCAACCAGGGATTTCGCCATTGGACCGGGACCCCGGGCGGGGTGGGACTTCGCCCAGGCGAGCCCTCTGTGGCCATGCTCGCGGTCAGGGGCAAGGTCACCGAGCCGCGGATCATGCAGACCTTGGCGTCCCCGCGCGACCATACCCACATCAGGGTCGCGGCTGATATCAAGGTCCAAGAGGTGGTCCCCGGCCCGTCGCTATTGAGTCGCGCGGGCATCATCCTTCGCAGCTTCGGTGATCGCGGCCAAAGGTTGTGGTACCGCCCCGAGACCGTTGCCCTGACGACCGGCACCGCGGATTGGCGGCGCTACGATACCGTGATTCCGGTGGCCGATGAGGCCGTGGTGATGCGGCTTTTCGTCTATCTGGGTGGCCTGTCGGGTGCGATGGCGGTGCGTAGGCTCACCGTCGAAAGCGTCTCCGAGGCGGAATGGTTCAAGACCGCGCGCATCGCCTTGATCGTCTTGTGGCTGGCGGCCGGCGGCTGGATCGTCGTGCCGCTGGCGGTCTTCAACCGGCCGAGCTTGATACGCGTCCTGGCACTTCTGGTCGGCCTGGGAATCCTGGCGGCGGTTCTGAGCCCGCAACCCTTTTTCAGACAATTCAAGGGCACGGTCGTGTCCGCGGCCCACCATGTCGTGACCGCCGCCTTCCTTGAACGGGAGCCCGAACTCGCGCAACGACGGGGAGGTGGGGACCGCGGTGACCATGGCGAAACCGAGGCGAAGCGGGACCGCGCGCCAAGCGACGACAGGGAAGCCCCGGGGCCGGCGGTGTCGATCCACTGGCTGGAGCCCTGGCCGGCCGCCAAGCGGCTCATCGGCCTTCAGGGACTCGGACATATGTTCGCCTACACCGCTTTCGCGGCACTGATGTTCCAGGCGTTCCAGGACACCCCGTGGCGGAATCTGATCGTCTATCTGCTGATCGCCGCGCTTGCGACCGAAGTGCTTCAGATTTTCACCGTCACGCGCTCGGTCACGGTGGTGGACGGCGCCCTCAACGGCATCGGCGTCATCCTGGGATTCGGCGTCCACCTGCTGGGCCGCGCCGGGATCGCCCGATGGGCGCGCTGATCGGCGGAGACCAGGTGTATCTGGATCACGGACCCAGGGTCTTGACCAGATGCCATTCGTCGCGGCTGTCGCGCTTTCGGTCGCGCTCGAATCCGTAATCGGCATAGAATAGAAGTGCCTGCTCGTTGCCCTTGAGCACGGTCAGGCCATAGCGCCGGGCGCCGGCCACCTGAAATCGCATTTCGGCATGGCTCAGCAGGCGCCGGCCGATTCCCCGGCTCCACAGCCGCGGATGAACGTAAAGCTGGAACACCTCCGATCCCCGGCCGCGCTCTCCAAAATGGCAAAAGCCGAGCACGGACGCGCCCCGCACGGCGACCAGAAAAGTCGACTTCCGCGCCCTCAAGGTCGCCTGCAGGGCGGGCGCACCGTAACCCCTGGCCAGATAGCCGGCCAGCGTCGGCGGCGCCAGGATGGCCGCATACGCGGCGGTCCAGCTTGCCCGCGCGGTCGTCTGGATCGCGCCGATATCGCCGATCCGCGCCAGACGCACCTGATAGTCGATCGGTGTCGTGATCTGCCGTGGTAAGCCCATCCTCGACGCCTCCCGAAGAGACAGAATCCATCATACGGCCCTGTCGCCGCCAGTACACCGTCTCAGGATCACCGATCCCTCCGGACCTGTATGTGACAGCCGCCACACAAAGGCCCTATGGTTGCCGACAAGCTGAACGGAGATGGTCGGGCGATGCCTTACGACAGCCTACGCGACTTTATCGATCATTTGGAACGGACCGATCGGCTGGTTCGGGTCGCCCAGACGGTCTCGCCGAATCTGGAAATGACCGAGATACAGACCCGGCTGCTGGCCGAGGGCGGCCCGGCGGTGCTGTTCGAAAAGGTCCGCGAAGGTGAGCGCCGGTTCGACATGCCGGTGCTGGTCAATCTGTTCGGCACCGTCGATCGGGTCGCCCTGGCCATGGGCCGCGCGCCCGACCAACTGCGGGCGGTGGGCGAAACCCTCGCCTTCCTGAGACAGCCGGAGCCGCCCGGCGGCTGGCGCGAGGCGGTCGAGATGCTGCCATTGCTCAAGACCGCGATGGCCATGCGCCCAAGGACCGTGCGCACCGCGCCCGCGCAAGAGGTGGTGCTGACCGGCGGCGACATCGACCTTGGCGCGCTGCCGATTCAGACCTGCTGGCCGGGGGAGCCGGCGCCGCTGATCACCTGGCCGCTGGTGGTCACCAAGGGACCAGGCGACGGGCGCGAGGACGACTATAATCTGGGCATCTATCGGATGCAGGTGCTCGGCCGCGATCGCACCCTGATGCGCTGGCTCCGCCATCGTGGCGGCGCCCAGCATCACGGGCGCTGGGCGAAGCAAAAGACCGAGCCGCTGCCCGCGGCGGTGGTCATCGGCGCCGATCCGGCGACCATCCTGGCCGCGGTGGCGCCGGTGCCGGACACCTTGTCGGAATATCAGTTCGCCGGTCTGCTGCGCGGGAGCAAGGTCGCGCTGGTCGATTGCAAGACCATCCCGCTCAAAGTGCCGGCCACCGCCGAAATCGTGCTCGAGGGCCATGTCGCGCTCGACGATTACCGGGACGAAGGCCCCTACGGCGACCACACCGGCTACTACAACGCGGTCGAGCCGTTTCCCGTGTTCACGATCAGCGCCATCACCCGGCGCCGGGACCCGATCTATCTGTCCACCTTCACCGGCCGGCCGCCGGACGAGCCCAGCGTTCTCGGCCAGGCCCTGAACGAGGTGTTCATTCCCCTGCTTACCCAGCAGTTCCCGGAGATCGTCGATTTCTGGCTGCCGCCGGAAGGCTGCAGCTATCGCATCGCCGTGGTCTCGATCAGGAAGGCCTATCCGGGCCACGCCAAGCGGGTGATGGCCGGAATCTGGTCCTACCTCCGCCAGTTCGTCTACACCAAGATCGTGATCGTGGTCGATGACGACATCGATGCCCGCGACTGGAAGGACGTGATGTGGGCGATCTCGACCCGCATGGACCCGGCCCGCGACATCACCGTGCTCGAAAACACGCCGATCGACTATCTGGATTTCGCGGCACCCGAATCCGGGCTCGGCGGCAAGCTCGGCCTGGACGCGACCAACAAACAGCCGCCCGAGGTCACGCGCCCCTGGGGCCGCAAGATTCGCATGAGCGACGACATCATCGAGGCGGTCACCCGCGATTGGGCCGGTTACGGCCTGCCCGGATCGGGCAAGCCGATCTGGAAGTAGCCGCGCCGCGAATCAACCCGGTGCCGACCGACCGCGATGGCGCCGCCGTCCAGGTCCCCCGACAGCCGGTGATCGAACCGGTGATCGAACCCGAAATGCCCGCGCGTTATGGTGGTTCGGGGGCCATCGCCGGCAAACGGCGCTTCGCCCCGTGGAGTGGCGCGCCTCTCCTCGGTGCCGGGCATCGCGCCGCCGCGCGCGGTGCTTGTCTCGGGCCGGACACTCGCATAGCCTTCAACTATGGCTATTTCCACCGAGCCGATTGGCGGCATTCCCCGCCCGGCCCAGCTTCGGCGCGAGATCGCAGATATCGCCGGCGGGCGGATCGAACAAGGCGATTTCGAGGCCCTGCCGCCGGCCTTGTCGGCATGAATGCCGGCATTTTCTGTCTCCAGCTTGCCAGTGAAGCCGACCCGGACCGGAAAGCCTGAACGCCCGGTCCGAAAAGGGAAGCTGGCATGAGTGCCCCGGGCGCGGACGACGCCGGCTTCGGAAGTCCCCGGAAAGTCGGCCTGATCGCGGGTATCGCCCTGTTCGCGGCGATGCTCGCGCTCCCCGTCCCGGGCGGATTGGAGCCGGAGGGTTGGCGGGCGGCGGCGGTGGCGGGGCTGATGGCGC
>CAJWQN010000057.1 GCA_913045505.1 uncultured Rhodospirillaceae bacterium
CGAGGAACCCCGGCTTCGCGGTCGGCGACGCGGTGTGTGGCATGCAGGGGGTGCAGGACTACGGCGTGTCGAACGGCGCCGACCTGACCAAGATCGATCTGTCGCTGGCGCCGGCCGAAACCTGGCTGGGTTGCCTGGGCATTGCCGGGCTGACCGCCTATTTCGGGCTGCTCGAGGTCGGCGCGCCGAAGCCTGGCGAGACGGTGGTGGTGTCCGGCGCCGCGGGCTCGGTCGGCTCCACCGTCGGCCAGATCGCCAGGATCAAGGGTTGCCGCGCGGTCGGGATCGCCGGCGGGCCCGAGAAATGCCGTTATCTGACCGACGAGCTCGGCTTCGAGGGCGCGGTCGACTACAAGGGCGAGGGCGTGGCCGAGGGCCTGGCCCGGACCTGCGCCGACGGGATCGACGTGTTCTTCGACAATGTCGGCGGCGAGACCCTGGACCACGTGCTGGCGCGGATCAACATGGGTGCGCGGATCGTGATCTGCGGCGCGATTTCCCAATACAACAACACCACGCCGATGCAGGGCCCGAGCAATTACATCACCTTGTTGGGCCGGCGCGGGCGGATGCAGGGCTTCATCTATTTCGATTACGCCGAGAAATTCCCGGCGGCGATCGCCGATCTGCTCGGGTGGCGCGCCGAGGGCCGGCTGAAATTCAAGGACCACATCGTCGCGGCCGGGGTCGAGGCCTTCCCCGACACCCTGGTCAAACTGTTCACCGGCGCCAACTTCGGCAAGCTCATGCTCAAGCTCCCCGGCTGAGCCGGCGACGCTGTCACCATCCTCACCGCCCATCCTCGACGCTCTCTCAACTCGGTCATCTTATTAGGGTCATTCTACTTTTTGCGTATTCACTGGGGTTATTCTACTTTTTGAGTGTCATTGCCAATTATCGGAGTCAAATCATCGGGGTCAAAATCATCGGGGTCATTCTAGTTTTTTAAGCCATTGAGGACGTTCTTGAATTTGTTTTCCACTGGGTTGGCGCGCCGAGAAATTCAAGTACCAAATGGAACGGCGGAGCTCAAAAAATCACAATGACCCCAAAAATGCCAAAAAACTACAACGTCCCGAAACCAATGTCCCCGAAACCTAAAACTACAATGTCCCCGAAACCCCCGAAACTAAATCTCCCCGAAACCCAATGTCCCCGAAAAACCGCTTGGATGCCGCTACGGCACGGCGCGGGGCGGCTCAGCCGCGCTCGGGGCGGCTGGAGGCCGGATGACGGGGCAGGGTGTCGGCCAAGTCGAGCCAGGGCAGGCGCTCGGCCTCCCAGACATGCAGGGTCGGATCGAGGGCGCCGGCGTCGTCGAGGCTGCCGATGGTCAGGTGAATCTCACCCGGAAAGCGGCTCGCGCGATAGCTGATCGGGGTGCCACAGGCGGCGCAGAAGCCTCGCTCGACCCCGGGCGAGGACGGATAGGTCTCGAGCGCACCGGACGTGATCGTGACCGCCGTGTCGGGATAGCCGACCCATGTCGCCAATGCCGCGCCGGTCGCCCGCCGGCAGCTCGCGCAATGGCAATGGGCGACCCAGTCCGGCGCTCCGACCGCCCGAAACCGGACCGCGCCGCACAGACAGCCGCCGTCATGGGTTTCCGAGGTCGCCGCTTCGCTCATATTTGAGCGCTCAGCACGCACCACACCGGGGTATGGTCGGAGGCCTTGGCCCAGCCCCGCGGCACCGGGTCGATGTCGCAGGCTTCCAGGCGATCCGCGGCCTGGGGCGAGAGCAGCAGATGGTCGATCCTGAGGCCCCGATCGGCTTCGAACGCCCGGCGCTGATAATCCCAGAAGCTGTAACGGCCGCCCTCGCGATGCAGGGCGCGAAACGCATCCGTATAGCCCAGATGAACGAGGGCGCGGAACCGGGCCCGGGTCTCCGGCCGGCACAGCGCGTCATCGGCCCAGCCCGCGGGGTCGTAGACATCACCGTCGGCGGGCACGACGTTGTAATCGCCGCCGAGGATCACCGGTTCCTCTTGTGCCAGCAGGGCGCGGGCATGGGCGCCGAGGCGGTCCATCCAGGCCAGTTTGTAGGGGTATTTGGGGCTGTCGGTCGGATTGCCATTGGGCAGATAAATCGACGCCACCCGAATCCCCGCGGCGCCGGCGTCGATCCAGCCCTCGATATAGCGCGCCTGGTCATCGCCCTCGTCGCCCGGCAGCCGATCGACCACATCCTCGATCGGATGCTTGGACAGGATCGCGACGCCGTTGTAACTCTTCTGGCCGGCGACGGCCAAGTTGTAGCCCAGCTCCTCGAATTCCGATGCCGGAAAGGCCTCGGCCACGGTCTTGGTTTCCTGGAGAAGGGCCACGTCGGGCACCGCGTCGCCCAACCAGGCGCGGACGTTGGCGAGCCGTGCCTTGATCGAATTCACGTTCCAGGTCGCGATTTTCATCGATCGCGGGCCGGCCCGCGGGCGGGTCTCAGCCGATCGAGAACGAGGTGCCGCAGCCGCAAGACGCGGTGGCGTTGGGATTGGTGATCACGAACATGGCGCCGGCCACATCCTCGTGCCAATCGATCTGGGAGCCCTGGAGGAGGGCGACCGACATTTCGTCGATCAACACCCGGGCGCCGTCCCGCTCCAGTGCCATATCGGCCGGATCGCGCGTCCGGTCCAAGGAAAAGCCGTACTGGAAGCCCGAGCAGCCGCCGCCCATGACCTGGACCCGCAGGGATACCGGCTCCTGCTCGTCAGCGGCCAGGGCGCGGATCCGCGCCGCCGCGCTCTCGGTCATCGACAGACCGTAATCGCGGGCGGATTTGGGTTTGATCTCGGCCATCTGAGCCAGTCTCCATCGGCCGGGGAATGCCACCGACTATGTCAATATCTAAGGATCGCGGGAGCGATGTCAATTGCGTCCTCACGCCCATGCCCCCGGCCCGATTGGGCCGTTGATCGGCCGGGCGGGGGCCGTTAGTTTCGCGCCATGAGCCGCAGCGCCCGTCCTGTGCCGTTTGCCTCGTGCCCGGAACGGAGCCGCGGCCGGTTGCACGCCGAGCCGGAGAACCCGAGTCGGACGGCGTTTCAGCGCGATCGCGACCGCATCATCCATTGCGCGGCATTCCGCCGTCTCGAGCACAAGACCCAGGTCTTCGTCCATCACGAGGGTGACAATTACCGCTCGCGCCTGACCCACAGCCTGGAAGTGGCCCAGATCGCCCGGTCGGTGAGCCGCGAGCTGGGACTGAACGAGGATATCGCCGAGGCCCTGGCGCTGGCCCACGATCTGGGCCACACCCCGTTCGGCCATGCCGGCGAGGATGCCCTGGCCGAGGCCATGGCGCCCCATGGCGGCTTCGATCACAACGCCCAGACCCTCAGGATCGTGACCCTGCTGGAGAGCCGTTACGCCGGCTTCGACGGTCTCAACCTGACCTGGGAGACCCTGGAGGGGGTGGTCAAGCATAACGGGCCGTTGCGGGGGGCCGCCCAGGCGGCGATGCCTCCGATCCCGGAAACCGTGGCCGCCTATAACCGCGATCACGATTTGGAGTTGGACAGCTTTGCCGGGCCCGAGGCGCAGGTCGCCGCTCTGGCCGACGATATCGCTTACAACAACCACGACATCGACGATGCTTTGCGCGCCGGATTGATCACGATCGAGGATTTGCGCGAGGTTGCGTTGGTTGGGCCGACCCTGGCCGAAGTCGAGCAAGCCCATCCCGGACTCGAACGCCAGCGGCTTACCCACGAAACCATCCGGCGCCTGATCGACCATATGGTCAAAGATTTGATCGGTGAAACCCGCGCCCGCATCGCCCGGTTCGCGCCCCAAAGCGCCCAGGCGGTGCGCGAACTGGGCGTGCCGCTGGCGGCGTTTTCGGAACCCATGCGGGCCAACGATCGGGCGCTCAAGGAATTTCTGTACGTCAATATGTATCGCCATTTTCGCGTCAACCGCATGGCCAGCAAGGCGCGCCGCGTGGTCGAGGAATTGTTCGCCCTGTTCGTGAACGAACCCGAATGCCTCCCGACCGAATGGCAGCGCCGCGCCGAGAAACCGGAAAGCGCCGAAACGGCGCGCCTCGTGTGCGATTACGTGGCCGGCATGACCGACCGCTACGCGCTCGAGGAGCATGCCCGTTTGTTTGAAGTGACGGCGAGAATTTAATGAATATTTTCAATCTGTTCGAGGGATATGTTCGGGCTGAATTGGAGCAGTGTTTCGGGGCGAAGGCAGCTTCCGGCGCGATCACCGTCGAGCCGCCGCGCGATCCCTCCCATGGCGATCTGGCGACCAACGCGGCCCTGGCTCGGGCCAGGGCGGTGGGCGCCAAGCCCGGTGACCTCGCCGAGGCCCTGGCCGCGGGCTTGGCCCGGTTGCCGGACGTGGTCGAGGTCCGGATCGCCGGCCCCGGTTTCATCAACCTGAGGCTTGCCGATCGAATTTGGCATCAGGTCCTGGCCGACGTCTTGGCCGCCCAGGAGGACTACGGCCGAAGCGACATCGGCGCCCGCGCCGCGGTCAATATCGAATTCGTCTCCGCCAACCCGACCGGCCCGCTCCATGTCGGTCATTGCCGGGGCGCGGTCTATGGCGACGCCCTGGCCCGGCTGCTCGAATTCACCGGCTTCGCCGTGACCCGCGAATACTACGTCAACGACGCCGGCACCCAAATCGAGCAGCTCGCCCATTCCGCCTATGTCCGCTACAGGGAGGCGCTCGGCGAGGAGATCAGCGAGGATGTCCTGGCGGGCTTGGGTTATGGGGGAAACTATCTCAAGGATGTCGGCGCGGGTTTGAAGCGGAGATACGGTGACGAATGGGCAGGAGCCGCGAGCGAGGACTGGCTGCCAGTGGTTCGGGGCTACGCGATCGAAAAAATGATGGACGATATCCGCGCCGACCTCGCCGCCCTCGGCATCGCGTTCGACCAATTTTCGTCCGAGCTGGATTTGGTCGCGGCCGGCAAGGTCGACGCGGTTCTGGCCGATTTCACGGACCGCGATCTGGTCTATACCGGCGTGTTGGCGGCGCCCAAGGGCAAGACCCCGGACGATTGGGAGCCGCGTCCCCAAACCCTGTTCCGCGCCACCCGCTTCGGCGACGATGTGGACCGGCCACTCCGCAAATCCGACGGCTCGTGGACCTATTTCGCGACCGATATCGCCAATCACCTGGACAAGTACCAGCGCGGCTTTCGCGACATGATCAACGTCTGGGGCGCCGATCACGGCGGCTACGTCAAACGCATGAAGGCGGCGGTCAAGGCTTTCGGCGACGGTGATGCCGCGCTCGACGTCAAACTGTGCCAGATGGTCCGCCTGTTCGACGGCGGCGTTCCGGCAAAAATGTCGAAACGTACCGGAAGCTTCGTCACCTTGCGCGAGCTGGTCGAGGCGGTGGGCCGGGACGTGGTCCGGTTCTTCATGCTGACCCGGCGCAACGACGCCCCGCTCGATTTCGATCTGGTCAAGGTCAGGGAGCAATCGCGGGACAATCCGGTCTTCTACGTCCAATACGCCCATGCCCGGATTTGTTCGGTGAAGCGCAATCTAGCCGGCGGCGATATGCCTGCGGGGCCGGATAAGGATCCGGATTTGGCGCGCCTGACCCATCCCGACGAGCTTAGCCTGATCCGGATGATGGCCGCATGGCCGCGCCAGGTCGAGGCCGCGGCCGTGGCTCACGAGCCCCATCGCCTGGCGTTCGCCTTGTATGATCTGGCGGCGGCGTTCCACGGCTTGTGGAACAAGGGCAACGAAGACCGGAGCCTCAGGTTCATCGTCGATGACGATCCGGGTCTCACCGATGCCCGCTTGGCCCTGATCGAGGGGGTGCGACTGGTGATCGCTTCCGGATTGGATATTTTCGGCGTGACACCGGTCGAGGAGATGCGCTGAATGGCGGCGGCCGAGCACGACGGCGCGCGGTCTCGACGGCGATGGCTTGCCGGTGCGGCGGTGCTGGCGGCGGGATCGATTTTCGCCTATGTGGTCTGGCAGGCGGCGAGGAGCCCTTACGCGGAGGCGCCGTCGGGCCAGGTGCCTTTGATCCGGGCCGATCAGAGTAAGACTCGAATTCGGCCGGCCGAACCGGGCGGAATGGAGGTGCCTTATCAGGACAAGACGATATACGAGAGGATGGCGGCCGGCGAAACCCAACCGGCGGTCGAGATGTTGATGGCCCGCCCGGAGGAGCCTTTGGTGCGTCCCAGACGACGGCCGAGCCTGCCGCCGCGGCCGCCCGCGCCGGCGCCCGAGCGGCCGGCCGCGCGGGTCCTGGTGCCGACCACGCCGCCGGCTGAACCGCCAGTCGCGGCGGCGGAACCGGTGTCCGTCACCCCGCCGGCGCCGGCCGAACCGGTCGCCGCCCCGGCGTTTCGGGTCCAACTGGCCTCGTTCCGGGAGCGTGCCGCCGCCGATCAAGGGTGGCGGCAATTCAAGGCCAAGGCGCCGGCGCTGTTGGATGTGCTGGCGCCGCGAGTGGTGGCGGTCGATCTCGGCGACGACCGGGGCACCTATTTCCGCTTGCAGGCTGGTCCGTTGGACAGTCGGGAAGCCGCCGACGCGCTGTGCGCCGCCCTCGAGGCCCGGAAACTGGACTGCCTGGTTGTCGCCCCTTGACCCCCGGCATGCCGCCGCGGTCATATTCGGCTGCGCGGGCACGAGCTTGACCGACGCCGAGCGGCGATTGTTCGCCGATGCGGATCCGTTCGGATTCATTCTGTTCGCCCGGAACGTGGCCGCGCCCGATCAAGCCCGCGAACTCGTCGCCGGGTTGCGCTCGGCGGTGGGGCGACACGACGCGCCGGTGCTGATCGACCAGGAGGGCGGGCGCGTGGCCCGCTTGGGCCCGCCCCATTGGCGGGTGGCCCCGGCGGCCGCCGATCTGGGCGCCTTGGCCTTGCGCGACCCGGATCTGGCCACGGAAGCGGTGGCGCTGAACAGCCGCCTGATCGCCGCCGAACTCAGCCAAACTGGGGTCACGGTCGATTGCCTGCCGGTGCTCGATCTGCCGGCGCCGGGCGCCCATGACGTCATAGGAACCCGTGCCTATGGCCGCGAGCCCGCGTTGGTCGCGCGGCTTGGCCGGGCGGCGTGCGAGGGCCTCCTGGCCGGCGGCGTGTTGCCGGTGATCAAGCACCTTCCCGGCCATGGTCGGGCCCTGGTCGACAGCCACCACCACCTCCCCGTCGTCACCGCCGAGCGGGCGGCATTGGAGGACCATGATTTCCGACCCTTCCGCGCGCTCAACGACATGCCGTGGGGGATGACGGCGCATGTGGTGTATGCCGCGATCGACCCCGAGCACCCGGCGACCCAGTCGGCTCGGGTGATCGGGCAAGTGATTCGCGGTTGGATCGGGTTTGACGGCCTGCTGCTGAGCGACGACATCTGCATGGCCGCGCTCAGCGGGACGCCGGGCGAACGGGCCCGACGGGCAGTCGCCGCCGGCTGCGACGTGGTGCTCCATTGCGACGGCCGGATCGCGGACATGGAAGCGGTCGCGGCGGCGGGCGGTCCGATGACCGAGAAAGCATGCCACAGGGCCGCGTGCGGCCGCGCGCCGGCGCCGGCCGACGTGGCGTTCGACAGCGCCGACGGCGAGACGCGCCTGGCTCGGTTGACGGCCGCGGCGACGGAGGCCTGAAGGTCATGGCGGACACGCTGCTGACGATCTCGGTCTGGGTGCTGCCGGTGGTGATCGCGATCACCCTTCACGAGGCCGCGCACGGCTTTGTCGCCTGGCGGCTCGGCGACGACACCGCCAAGCGGCTCGGCCGGGTAACGTTCAACCCGCTCAAGCATGTCGACCCGCTCGGCACGTTCGTGCTCCCCGGCCTGCTGCTGTTGCTGCAATCGCCGTTTCTGTTCGGCTACGCCAAGCCGGTGCCGGTCAATTTCGGTGCCCTGCGCAATCCCCGGCGGGACATGGTGTGGGTGGCGCTGGCGGGCCCCGGTACCAATTTGACCCTTGCGGTGATCTCGGCGCTACTGATCCATGTCGCGGTGTTGATTCCCGGCGTGACCGGCGCCTGGGTCCAGCAGAACTTGTTTAACTCCTTGCTGATCAATCTGGTATTGGCGGTGTTCAACATGCTGCCGCTGCCGCCGCTCGACGGCGGCCGGGTCGCGGTCGGGCTGCTACCGCGCGAGCTGGCCATGCGTCTGGCCCGGGTCGAGCGCTACGGGCTCTTGATCCTGATCGGTTTGATCTTCATCCTGCCCATGATCGCCGGCCAACTCGGCATCAAATTCAACCTGCTCGTTTGGGTGATCGGTATTCCGGTGGAACTGCTGTTTCAAATCATCGCCACCCTGACCGGACTGGCCTGATGGTGGCCGGGCCGCCCATCGACGACTTCGAGGATCCGGCGCCGGGCGGCGGGGCCGGCGAGCAGTTGGTTCTCGATCTCGACGGTTTCGAGGGGCCGATCGACGTATTGCTGATGCTGGCGCGGCAGCAGAAGGTTGATTTGGCTCGCATATCCATTCTCCAGCTCGCCGACCAGTATTTGGCCTATTTTGCCGCCGCGCGGCGCCTGCGCCTGGAGCTTGCCGCCGATTATCTGGTGATGGCGGCGTGGCTGGCCTATCTGAAATCGCGGCTGTTGCTGCCCAGGCACGAAGACGAGGACGAGCCCAGCGCCGAGGACCTGGCCGATGCGTTGGCGTTTCAGCTCAGGCGGCTGGAGGCGATGCGCGAGGCCGGCCAACGGCTGATGGCCCGCGATCTGCTCGGCCGCGATACTTTCGCGCGTGGCGCGGCGGAAGGCATCATCGTAATCGAAATACCGATTTACGCGCTCACGCTTTACGATCTGATCAAGGCCTATGCCGACCAGAAGCGCCGCAACCAACCGGCCATGCTGACGGTGCCGCCGTCGGAACTGTTCACCATCGAGGCCGCGGTCAAGCGGTTGTCGGTCATGCTCGGCCAAACGATCCGATGGACGGTGCTGGAAAGCTTCTTGCCCAGCGGTCTGGTCGAAGGCCTGCTGTCGCGCTCGGCGCTGGCGGCCACATTCGCCGGCACCCTGGAATTGGCGCGCGAAGGCAAGCTTCAGCTTCGCCAGACCCACCCCTTCGGCCCGATATATGTTCGCCAGCCACCCGGAAAACCGTCATGAGCGATCCATCCCAGAGCTTGCGCGTGGTCGAGGCCCTGTTGTTCGCGGCCCGCGAGCCGATGCCGGAGGCCGCGTTGGCGGCGCAAGTGCCGGAAGACACCGACCTGCGGGCCCTGCTGGCGCGGTTGGCGGACGATTATGCCGACCGGGGCGTCAATTTGGTCAAGGTTGCCGGCGGTTGGGCGTTGCGGACCGCTCCGGACCTTGCCGGCGCGTTGCAAAAGGAGGCCGAGGTCCAGCGCAAGCTGTCGCGCGCCGCGGTCGAGACCCTGGCGATCATCGCCTATCATCAGCCGGTGACTCGGGCCGAAATCGAACAGATACGCGGTGTATCGGTGAGCCGGGGCACGCTCGACATCCTGTTCGAAGCCGGCTGGATTCAGCCGCGCGGGCGCCGCCGCAGCCCCGGGCGCCCATCCACCTGGGGCACCACCCGACCGTTCCTCGATCATTTCGGCTTGGAGAGCGTCGACGATCTGCCCGGAGCCGATGAACTGAAGGCCGCCGGCCTGCTGGACGCCGCGCCGACGCCGACGCCATTGGGGCCGATCGCCGATGCCGAGTCCGACACCCTGCCCGAGGCGGGGGTCGAGGACGGCTCGGGCACCCTTTTCGAGCCGCCGGACGAGAACCACGAATAGCCTGCGTCCGGCGATGGGATTTGTATTTCGGCGTCAGGATCGCTAATTACTAAGGCGAATTGACGGGACGGCGAATTGTTCAGTCCGGCACGCCGGGGTGGCGCCGCATCCTGCCGGTCGGGTCAGTGGATTCGGGAGTAACGGGTTATGAGTATTGGCATCTGGCAGATCGTCCTGATCTTGGTGATCGTCCTGATCCTGTTCGGGGCGGGCAAGCTGCCGCGGGTCATGGGCGACGTGGCGAAGGGCGTGAAGAGCTTCAAGGCGGGTCTGAAGGACGACGAGACGGCCGACGCGGCGCCGGCCAAGGAAGTGCCGCACGCCGAGGCCGCCGCCGCCGAGCCCGCGGAAATGAAGAGCGACGAGCCGGCCAAGACCTGATCCGGCGTGAGATGCGGCGGATCGGCATAGGCGACCGCGATGTTCGATATCGGCTGGAGCGAGATGGCGATCGTCGCCGTGGTGGCGCTGTTCGTGATCGGCCCCAGGGATTTGCCCAAGGCGCTGCGTACGGTGGGGCGCTATGCGGGCAAGGTCCGGGGCATGGCGCGCGAGTTTCAGGCCAGTATCGACGAGGCCGTGCGCGACACCGAGCTCGAAGAGGTCAAGAACCAGATTGAATCGGTCGGCAAGGTCGATGTCACCAAGGTGCTCACCGATGCCGTCGATCCCACCGGCGAAATCGACAAGGGCATGGGTTTCACTCGGTTCGGCGATCCTCTCAAATCCCAGCAATCGCAGCCGGATAGCACCAAGGCCGATGACCGGGAGGCCGCCGAAACGGTGACTCGAGCGGGCGGCGAAAAGTCGGCGACGGACAAACCCGACGACGCGCCACCGCCCGCATCAATTCCAAAGAAGACCGCGGCGGACGCCTGAGCCGTGGCCGAAGCGACCGACCTGGACGAGGAGTCCGGCGCCAAGGCACCGCTCATCGAGCATCTCATCGAGCTGCGCAATCGCTTGATGTACGCGGTGATCGCGCTGTTCGTGTGTTTCATCGGCTGTTACTTCATCGCCGAGGACATTTACTTCTTTTTGGTGCAGCCGCTGGCGGAAATCTACGCGGATCTCGGGGTGGAAAATCCGCGCATGATATACACCGCTCTCCACGAGGCCTTCTTTACCTATCTCAAGCTCGCCTTTTGGTCGGCCGTGTTCATCTCGTTTCCGGTGATGGCGAGCCAAGTCTGGATGTTCGTGGCGCCGGGTCTCTACAAGAACGAGCGGGGGGCGTTCCTGCCATTCCTGATCGCGACGCCGATGCTGTTCGTGCTCGGCGCGTCCTTGGTCTATTACTTCATATTCCCGCTCGCCTGGCGCTTTTTCCTCAGTTTTCAGACCGGCGCCATCGAAGGTGGCATGGCGATCGAGCTCGAGGCCAAGGTCAACGAGTACCTGTCGCTGGTACTCAAGCTGATGTTCGCGTTTGGCTTCGCGTTCCAGTTGCCGGTGGTGCTGACACTGATGGCGCGCGCCGGACTGGTCACCGCCAAGTCATTGGCTCAGAAGCGCAAATACGCGATCGTGTTCGCCTTTATCGGCGCCGCGACTCTGACCCCGCCCGACTTGATCAGCCAGATCGGCCTGGGCGTGCCGATCATCATTTTGTACGAGATTTCGATTTACCTGGCACGCCTCGCCGAACGCAAACGCGCGGCGCGCGAGGCGGAGGAGGAGGCGGCCAACGGCGGCCCCGAGACCGGCGCGCCGGCGGCGTCGGGCGATGACGATGACGATGGCGCCGAGGAGACCGATTTCAATTTGACGCGATAGCCGCCGGCGGCCGGCACCGGGCGGCGCGGACCGAGCGGGTGAGTCGATGTTCGATCAGAAATGGATACGTGAGAACCCCGAGGCCTTCGACGCCGGTCTGGCGCGCCGGGGGCTGGCGCCCCGGGCGGCGGCGGTCCTCGAGCTCGACGCGCGCCGCCGGGCCGTGGTCGCGGAGACCCAGGCCCTTCAACAACAGCGGAACGAGACCTCGAAGCGGATCGGGGCGGCCAAGGGGCGTGGCGAGGATGCCCAGGACTTGATCGACTCGGTCGCCGATCTCAAGGCGCGGGTCCAGGAGGGTGAGGCCGCCGAGCGCGCGGTCGGCCAAGAGATCGACCGGCTGCTGGCGGTGCTGCCGAATCTCCCGGCCGCGGACGTGCCCGATGGTGCCGACGAGACCGCCAATGTGGAACTGCGCAAGGTGGGCAAACCGCGCCGGTTCGGGTTCGAGCCGCGCGCCCATTTCGACATCGGCGAGGCCCTCGGCCATATGGATTTCGAGGCGGCGGCGCGGATGTCGGGCGCGCGCTTCGTGGCCTTGAGCGGCCCGCTGGCACGTCTCGAGCGGGCGCTGGCGGCGTTCATGCTCGACCTGCAAACCCTGGAGCACGGCTATCGTGAGGTCTCGCCGCCGCTGATGCTGCGCGATGACGCCATGTTCGGGACCGGCCAGTTGCCCAAGTTCGCCGAGGATTCGTTCCAAACCAAGGACGGCTATTGGCTGCTGCCCACGGCCGAGGTCCCGCTGACCAATCTGGTGCGCGAGCAGATTCTCGATGGTGCCGATTTGCCGCTCCGCCGTTGCGCGTATACGCCGTGCTTTCGGGCCGAGGCTGGCGCCGCCGGCAAGGACACGCGCGGCATGATCCGGATGCATCAATTCCCGAAAGTCGAACTGGTCTCGATCACCACGGCCGAGGCCTCGGAGGACGAGTTGGAACGCATGACCGGCTGCGCGGAGGAGGTCCTGAAACGTTTGGGCTTGGCCTATCAAGTGGTCCTGCTTTCGGCCGGCGACATGGGCTTTTCGGCCCGCAAGACCTATGATCTGGAGGTTTGGCTGCCGGGCCAGGGGCGTTACCGAGAGATATCGAGCTGTTCGAATTGCGGCGATTTTCAGGCCCGTCGCATGGGCACGCGCTACCGCCCCGACGGGGCCAAGGGGACCCGGTTCGTGCACACCCTGAATGGCTCGGGGCTCGCGGTCGGGCGGACCATGGTCGCGGTGATCGAGACCTATCAAAACGCCGACGGGACGATCACCGTGCCCGAGGTCCTGCGCCCCCATATGGGCGGAATCGATTTGATCGGGCCCAGGGGCGCCGCCGATGACTGAGCGAGAGCGGTTGCGTATCCTGCTCTCCAACGACGACGGCATCGCCGCTGCCGGTTTGGAACGCCTCGAGCGCGTCGCCCGCCAGATCAGTGATGACGTGTGGGTGGTGGCGCCCGAGACCGATCAGAGCGGCGCGTCCCATTCGCTGACCCTGTCCGAACCGGTGCGGGCGCGCCAGCTTTCCGAACACAAGTTCGCGGTCAGCGGCACGCCCACCGACAGCGTGCTGATGGCGGTGCTGGAGCTGATTCCGGACAAGCAGCCGGACCTGGTGCTGTCCGGCATCAACAGGGGCAGCAATTTGGGCGAGGACGTGACCTATTCGGGGACCGTCGCCGCGGCGATGGAAGGGGCATTGCTGGGCATCCCGTCGATCGCGCTGAGTCAGCACAACGACCGGTCGCGGCGGACCAAATGGGCAACCGCCGAGCACCACGCGCCGGATTTGGTGCGCAAGCTGGTGTCGGTCGGTTGGCCGGCCAACGTGCTGATCAACGTCAATTTTCCGGATGTGGTCGAGGACAAGGTCCAAGGCGTGGCCATGGCCGTCCAGGGCCGCCGCAAACCGGGCTCGACCCTCGACAGGCGTCTCGATCCGCGCGACCGGCCCTATTATTGGATCAGTTCGGCGCGGACCGAGGAGCCCAGTTTGGCGGGCTCGGACCTGGCGGCGGTCCATGCCGGTCTGATCGCGGTGACGCCGTTGCACTTGGATCTGACCCACCACGAGACCATGTCGCGCCTGAATGAAGCGCTCGGTTGACCGTCGTGGAGCGAACCACGAGCGACGCGATCGGCAA
>CAJWQN010000058.1 GCA_913045505.1 uncultured Rhodospirillaceae bacterium
CGCCGGCCACGGCGTGGCGCGCGGCACCGACCGGCAGATGGCTGATCGAGGCCGACCTGACCGGCGCCGGCAGCGCCGGCGATTCGAGTTTGCGCGACAATTGGCCGACCAGGCTCCGAAGCTCGCGCAGCTCGTCGAGTCGGGCGACCGAGCGGCTTCGCAAGGGCTCCAGGTCGGCAAGGAATTCGGCCATCCGCCGGCGCGCGGACTCGATCTGTCCCAGGGTTTCGTGCTGGCGGGTCTCGAGCGCCCGCAGCCGGCCCGCGATTTGGCTCCGATGGCCGATGTGAAGGGCAATGAGGTGCCCAAGGCCCGCCACGACCATCACGCCGCCGCCGGCCAGCCAGGCGGCCAGGTCCGGATCGGCGGCGACCGAGCGATCGAGCAGGACCGCCACCGCCGCCCCGGCGGCGATGTAGACGAACGCGATGAGCACGTGGACGATCACCTTGGATTCCGCCTCGACCGGACCTGAGCCGCTGTCGGGAGCAGCATGCCCGATAGGTTTTGAAGGAGAGTTAACGAGCCGTCAAATCCCGTCATCCGGGGGCCCTCCCCCAGGCTTGTGGTCGGCACCCACGGCTTGGCCGACCGATGTGAATCCGTCACGGGCGACGAGGCCGGCGAGTTCGGCCTTGATCCGCGCGACCAGGCCCAGGCCGTGGTAGGTGAGGGCGGTGTAGAGCTGGACCAGCGATGCGCCGGCGCGAATCTTGGCGTAGGCGTCGGCACCGGAGCCGATACCGCCGACGCCGATCAAGGGGATGCGGCCCTCGGTAAGGACATAGATCTCACCCAGCAGGCGGGTGGAGGGGACGAACAACGGCCGTCCGCTGAGACCGCCGGCCTCGGCCCGCGCCGGGCTCCGCAGACCGGTCGGTCTGGCGGTGGTGGTGTTGCTCACGATCAGCCCGTCGATGGCTTGGCCGCGCGCGATCTCGGCGATATCCCGGCGCGCGTCCGCCTCCAGGTCGGGCGCGATCTTGACCAAGAGCGGCGCCGGTGCGGCCCGCGCCCGCCTGGCCGCCGCGATCACCGAGACCAGCCGGTCCTTGTCCTGAAAGCCGCGCAGGCCCGGAGTATTGGGCGAGGAGATGTTGATCACGAGGTAATCGGCAAGCCCGCCAAGGCCGGCGATTCCGACTTCAAAGTCCGCCACCGGGTCTTGGAATGACCGATTCGGCCCGATATTGACGCCGACGATACCCTGGGCGGGCCGGTTTTCGAGACGATCGGCCATCGCCGCCATGCCCCGGTTGTTGAAGCCCATCCTGTTGATCACCGCGTCATCGAGGCCAAGACGAAACAGGCGAGGGCGGGGATTTCCCGGTTGCGGCGCGGGCGTCACCGTGCCGACCTCGACGAAACCGAAACCTCGGCCCAACAGCGGCCTCAACGCCACCGCGTCCTTGTCGAACCCGGCGGCCAATCCGATCGGATTGGGAAAATCGAGACCCCAGACCGTGGTCGCGAGCGCCGGATCATCGGTCCCGTGGGCCGGCGCCACCAAACCCCGTCTCAAGGCCTGAAGCGCGAGGCCGTGGGCGGTTTCCGGCGGCAGCACGCGGAGCGCCGCCAGTGCCACCCGGCCGAAAGGCGGATCGTCGGTCATGGCTCGCACCAGTGGGATCGCGGCCAAGCTAGCCGATGGCGTCGCGATCCCGCAATCCCGCACTTGCCCCCCTTCCGACCCCCTTGATGGAATCGCCCGGTCCTGGTCAAATCCGACAGATCGTCGGAAGTTTCGGGAGAATGCCCACGTGTCCGATCAACCCGACTCGTCCTGGACGCTGCTCGACGCGGTCCGCCGCCAGGCCGCGCGTTACGGCGACCGGGTGCTGTGCACCTTCGGCGACGGCGACCGGCTCACCTTCCGCGAGCTGGAAACCGAATCCGACCGGCTGGCCTCGGCGTTCGCCGAGCTTGGCGTGGAACCCGGCGATCGGGTGATGGCGCTTGCCTTCAACTGCAAGGCCTTCCTGCTGGCCATGATCGCGGTCCAGAAGCGCGGCGCCATATTCGTGCCCATCAACACCGAACTCAAAGGCGCGTTCCTGGAACATCAGGTCCGCAACATCGAGCCGCGGGTCATCATCGTCGAGGCCGAGTTGCGGCCGGCGTTCGACACCATCTCCGTCTCCGGCGTGCCGATCGAGACCACGGTCCTGATCGGCGAGGCCGCGCCCCCCGTGGCCGGAACCCGACTCGTCCCGTTCGCCGACCTCGACCGGGCCGTGGCTCGCCCCGAGGACGTTCTGCCGGCCGCGCCCAGCGACATCTGCATGATCTTGTTCACGTCCGGTACGACAGGCCCGTCCAAGGGCGTCCTGATGCCCCACGCCCATTGTTACCTGTTCGGCTTCGGCGCCGGGCGGGCGATGGCGATGGGTGAAGATGACCAAATGTATGTCTGCATGCCGTTTTTCCACGCCATGGGACTGCTGCTCCAATTCGTCTCCTGTCTGATCTACGGCGCGCCGGCCCATGTCGTCCGGCGATTCTCGGCCTCCGCCTGGCTCGACGACGTCCGCGCCTGCGCCGCGACTCTCACCTATGCGCTGGGTGTGATTCCGGAATTCATCTTCCGCCAGCCTTCGAGGCCCGAGGACCCGGACAACCGGCTGCGGGTGGTCGTCGCGGTGCCGGTCGGCGAGGAATGGGGCGCCGCCTTCGAGCGCCGGTTCGATCTCAGACTGATGCAGGCCTACGGCATGACCGAATGCAACATCCCGGCGCTGGGCGATCTGGAGGATCCGGTGATGGCGGGCTGTGCCGGTCCGATCATTGACGATTTCTTCGAGGTGAGGGTGGCGGATCCGGACACTGATCTGCCACTCCCGACCAACGAGACCGGCGAAATCCTGGTCCGGCCGAAACAGCCGTCCTGTTTCATGGCCGGTTATTTCCGGATGCCGGAGAGAACCGTCGAGAGCTGGCGCAATCTGTGGTTCCATACCGGCGACGCCGGCCGCATGGACGAATCGGGCAGGCTGTTCTTCATCGACCGGATCAAGGACTGCATTCGCCGGCGCGGCGAGAACATCTCGGCGTTCGAGATCGAGCAGGTGCTGAACGGCTCACCGGGCGTGGCCGAAAGCGCCGTGGTTGGTATCCGGACACCGGGCGCGGGCGGCGAGGAAGAGGTCAAGGCCTGCATCGTCGCCGAAGGGGCGGCGCCGGATCCGGCCGTCCTGATCGACTGGTGCGCCGCCCGGATGCCCCGCTACGCGGTGCCGCGCTACGTGGAATTTGTCGCCGCGCTGGAGAAGACCGCGACCGGCAAGCACCGCAAGCAGGCGCTCCGCGACGCCGGGGTCACGGCGGCCACCTGGGACCGCGACGCGGCCGGCGCCCCGGCCGGTGGATCGACGGCCGCCTGACCGGCGGCCAGACCCGGCACCAGGTGGCCGCCCCGAACCATCGGCGCGGCCGGAAAAAGTACAAAGTCCCCAAAACAAATGTCCCCAATAGGCAGGTGGCCGCCCGAACCATCGCTGCGGTCTTAAAAGTACAATGTCCCCAAAAAATAACGAGGACATTGAATAAGGGGGACATTGTATTTTTTCCAAGCTCGCTGAGCGGAAGAGAGGTTGACCCAACGGGGCCGTGGCCGTCATCGCGGCTGGTCAGGTTCGCTATGGCGCGGGGTCCGCTCGACCAGGCCCGCGCGGCCATGAGAGAGCGTCACCAGCCGCGATTGCGGCCATGTCTCCGAAAGGTCTTGAAATCGCCTTCCGGGACCCGCGCCGATATCCGGTTTGGTAACCATTGGGCCGTCGGACTATGCTTCACGCGGGACCAAGCCGTGTCGCGACGGCCGGAGAAGACAAGGATGGCGGTGATCACCTATTTCGAGGGGGCGTGGGTCGAGGGCAGCCCCCGGATCATGGGCTCGATGGCGCAGTCGTTCATGCACGGCTCGACCGTGTTCGACGGCGCCCGCGCCTTCTCGGGCACCGCGCCCGATCTCGACCGCCATTGCGCGCGCCTGATCCACTCGGCCGAGGTGATGGGCCTGGCGCCGGGGCCGAGCGCGGAGGAGGTGACGCGGATCGCCGTCGAAGGAATCGGGCGGTTTGCGCCCGGCTCCGAACTCTATATCCGCCCGGCGCTGTTTTCCGACAAGGGATTTCTGGTTCCCGATCCGGACGAGACCTGCTTCGCGATGACCATCTTCGAGGTCCCGATGCCGACCGCGGGCGGCTTCAGCGTCTGTCTCAGCGCCTATCGCCGGCCGAATCCGGACATGGCGCCGACCGACGCCAAGGCCTCCTGCCTCTATCCGATCACCAGCCTGGCGATTGCGCAAGCCAACGCCAAGGGGTTCGACAACGCGATCATGCGCGACGGCGCCGGCAACGTGGTCGAATTCGCCAGTTCCAACCTCTGGATCGCCAAGGACGGGCTGGTTTCGACCCCGGCCCACAACCACACCTTCCTCAACGGAATCACCCGCCAACGCCTGATCGCGCTGCTGCGCGGGGACGGCCTCGAGGTTCGCGAAACCCCGCTCACCATGGCCGAAGTGTTGGCCGCGGACGAGGTGTTCAGCACCGGCAACCTGGGCAAGGTGCTGCCGGTCAACCGGGTCGAGGATCGCGATCTGCAGCCCGGCCCGATCTGCGCCCGGGCGCGGGAATTGTATTTCGCGTTCGCCCGCGGCCAAGGCGTCTGACCCAATTCAAGAACATAAATAGAACTTTTCTTGACGATGGCGGGTCCGACTTTTAGAATTCGTCGCGGGATACCGACATCGGACGAGACACAGCAGCCATGACCGCCAGCGTCGCTCCCATCTCGCGCCAGATTTGGGACATGAAATACCGGCTCCGGGCCGACGACGGCAAGATCCTCGACAAAACGGTCGAGGAGACCTGGCTTCGGGTCGCCCATGCGCTGGCGGTCCCGGAATCGGAGCCGGCCAAGTGGCAGCCGCTGTTCTACCGGGCGCTCGAGGATTTCCAATTCCTGCCGGCGGGGCGAATCATGGCCGGCGCCGGCGCGGCGCGGCAGGTCACGCTGTTCAACTGCTTCGTCATGGGCCAGATCCCGGACGACATGGCCGGCATCTTCGACGGCCTCAAGGAAGCGGCGCTGACCATGCAGCAGGGCGGCGGGGTCGGCCACGACTTCTCGACCTTGCGTCCGCGCGGGGCGCCGGTTCACGGCGTCGGCGCCGACGCCTCGGGACCGATCTCGTTCATGGCGGTTTGGGACGCCATGTGCCGGACGATCATGAGCGCCGGCTACCGGCGCGGCGCCATGATGGGCGCGTTGCGCTGCGATCACCCGGACATCGAGGCGTTCGTCGACGCCAAGCGCGAGCCCGGCCAACTGCGCATGTTCAATCTGTCGGTGCTGATCTCGGATGATTTCATGGCCGCGGTCAAGGACGATCGGCCTTGGGACCTGACCTTCGGCGGCGTCACCTACAAGACCATCGCGGCGCGCGAGCTGTGGGACCGGATCATGCGCGCGACCTATGGCTACGCGGAGCCCGGTGTCGTCTTCATCGATCGCATCAACCGCGCCAACAACCTCTCCTACGTGGAAACCATTCACGCCACCAATCCTTGCGGTGAGCAGCCGCTGCCGCCCTATGGCGCCTGCCTGCTCGGCTCGGTCAATCTGGCCCGCCTGGTGTCTGATCCGTTCACCGACGAGGCCGCCCTCGATCTCGAGGCCCTCGATCAGGTGGTCCAGACCGCGGTGCGCATGCTCGACAACGCCATCGACCTGTCCGGCTATCCGCTGCCGGAGCAGGCGCGGGAGGCGCGCGTCAAGCGGCGCATCGGACTCGGCGTCACCGGTCTGGCCGATGCCCTGATCCTGTGTCGGGCGCGCTACGGCAGCCCCGAATCGCTGCGTCTGATCGAGACCTGGCTGGCGCGCCTCCGCCGCGCGGCCTATTTGGCGTCGGTCGATCTGGCGGTCGAAAAGGGGCCGTTCCCGGCCTATGACCCGGAGCCCTATCTTGACGGCGAAACCGTCCGGACCCTCGACGACGACGTCCAAGCAGCGATTCGGCGAAGTGGCATCCGAAACGGCCTGGTCACGTCGATCGCGCCGACCGGCACGATTTCACTGCTCGCCGACAACGTCTCGTCCGGCATCGAGCCGGTGTTCAGCTTTCGCCACCGCCGGGCGGTGCTGATGCCGGACGGGGAGTCCCGGTCCCAAGACGTGGTCGATTTCGCCTACCGCCGCTATCTGGACGCCTACGGTGAGGATGCGAAGCTGCCCGATTATTTCGTCGATGCCCAGAAGCTGGCGCCCATCGATCACCTGCGGGTGCAGGCGACAGCCCAAGATTTTATCGACAGCGCCATCTCCAAGACCATCAATTGCCCCGAGGACATCTCGTTCGAAGATTTCAAATCCATCTACCGGGAGGCCTTCGATCGGGGCTGCAAAGGCTGCACCACCTATCGGCCGAACGCGGTGACCGGGGCGGTGCTGGAGCCCGACCCGGATGCCCCCGCGGGCCAGGCCGAACTGCCGCTGGGCATTGCGCCCGCGGCCGAGGATGACGAACTCGATGCCGGCGGCGTGGTCTACATGACCCAACCCCTGGAACGGCCGGAGGAGCTGCCCGGCAAAACCTACAAGGTGCGTTGGCCGGAAAGCGACCATGCCATCTACATCACCGTCAACGACGTGATCCAGGATGGCCGGCGCCGCCCATTCGAGATTTTCATCAACTCGAAGAACATGGAGCATTACGCCTGGACCTTGGGGCTCACGCGGATGATCAGCGCCGTGTTTCGCCGTGGCGGCGATGTTTCGTTCGTGGTCGATGAGCTCAAGGCGGTGTTCGATCCGCGCGGCGGGCAATGGGTGGCCGGGCGCTACGTGCCCTCGCTGTTGGCGGCCATCGGCGAAGTGATCGAGCGCCATTTGATCGATATCGGCTTTTTGCCCGGCGCCGCCCAGCACAACCCGGATGCGGCCGCGGGCGCCGAGCGGCGGACCGATTCGCCCTTGCGCGGTTGTCCACGCTGCGGCTCCCGGTCAATGATCCATGTCGAGGGCTGCGACACCTGCACCGCCTGTCACTATTCGCGCTGCGCCTGAGTCGCGCCCACCGGCCGACGCCCCGCGAAAGGCCCCAGGCATGCCGCGTCTTCTTGTTCCGCTCGGCGTCTTGGTTCTGGCGGTGGTCGGCTACACGATCTACTGGCATCACCTCGCCGATGCCACCGAGACCCGGATCGTCGCGCGGATCGCCGATTGGCGCGCGGCGGGCCTCGTCATCGACCATCGCGGACTCACGATCGGCGGCTTTCCCTATCGGTTGACCGTGACCCTCGCCGATCTCGATATCGCCGAGAAGGCCCATCCGCTGCAATGGCGGTGGCAAACGCCCTCGTTGTCGCTCACCGCCCAGCCCTGGAACCTGAGCCACTGGATCGCGGTCGGCGACCGTGCCCATCGGCTGGCCTTCGGCCGGGGCGATCGTCGTACGACCATTGACGCGACCGGCGAATCGACGCGTACCAGCCTGGTCCTCGACGGCGCGGGCCGGATTCTCCGGGCCTCGGTCGATCTCAAGGGGCTCGAGCTTCGCGGCGCCGGAACCCTTGCCGCCACGCGGATCGGCCGGCTCCAGCTTCACGCCCGTTGGCCCGAGAACGGACCCGGCTCCCGGCTCGATGCCGTGATTCAAATCGCGGCGCTGGTCCTCGCGGGTGGCGGCGTGCTCGGCCGCGACATCACATCGGCGATGGTCGATGCCAGCCTCATCGGTCCCGTCCCCGCATCCTGGTCACCGGCCGATGTTGGCCGTTGGCGCGACGCGGGCGGGACCATAGAGATTCATCGCGGGCAGATGCTTTGGGGCCCCCTGGAAATCGACGCCGACGGAACCCTGGCGCTCGATTCCGAGTTCCGCCCGATTGGCGCCTTCGCCGCCCGACTTCACGGGTTCGATGCGTTGATCGACGCGCTCGCCCAAGCCGGCCTGTTCGACGACGATGGCGCCCGGGTCGCCAAGGTCGCGCTGGGGCTTCTGGCCGAGACCACCGCGGGAGGTGACGCCCGGCTGTTGCGGGTGCCGGTCACCGCCCAGGACGGGATGGTGAGCCTGGGGCCCATCCCGATCTTCGGCTTGGTGCCGTTGTTCGCGCCCGAGCCGGGCTGAGGTCAGGCCTGATCCGCTTCGATCACATCGCGGCGAATGGCGCGGGTGCGGACGAATTTGGCCTCCAGTGCGTCACCGTCACCCCAGCGGATGGCACGTTGCAGACTGGCCAGGTCCTCGGTGAACCGGCCGAGCATTTCGAGCACCGCTTCCTTGTTGTTGAGAAACACGTCGCGCCACATCACCGGATCGGAGGCCGCGATCCGGGTGAAATCGCGAAACCCGCCGGCGGCGTATTTGATCGCTTCCCTTTGGGTCTGAGCTTCCAGATCGGCGACGGTGCCGACGATGTTGTAGGCGAGCAAATGCGGGATATGAGACGTGATCGCCAGCACCATGTCATGATGATCGGGGCTCATCAGGTCAACCTGGCTGCCGGCGCGCCGCCAAAAGGCGGCCACCTTCTCGACCGCGTCCGGATCGGTTCCCGCCGGCGGCGTGAGTACGCACCACCGGCCCTCGAACAATGTGTCGAATCCGGCCTCGGGACCGGAATACTCGGTGCCGGAGATCGGATGAGCAGGAACGAAATGAACGTTTTCGGGCAATCGTGGCGCCACCGCGTCGATCACCGCCCGCTTGACCGATCCCACGTCGGTCACGATGGCGCCGGCATCCAGACGCGGCGCCATGGCCTCGACGATCGTGCTGTAGGAGCCGACCGGCGTGCACAGGACGACCAGATCAGCGCCGGCAGCGGCCGCGCCGGGGTCATCATCCAAGTGGTCGACAAGATCGAGTTCCTTGGCCCGTTGGCGCGTGGCCGCGCTGCGCGAATAAGCAGTCACCGTGTCGGCGAGACGCTCGCGGCGAATCAACCGCGCCAGCGAGCTTCCGATCAGGCCGATGCCGATCAAGGCGATGCGTCGAAAATGAATGTCACTGGACATGAGCCGATCCGATCGCCCTGATCCCTCAGGACTCGGCGGCCAGGTCGCGCGCGGTCAGCGGTCGGGCATAGCCGCCGATCGACAACACACGGCCGACCTCGGGACCGGGCCGACTCTGGATCGAGTTCAGCCTCGGGTCGTCCTTGGTCACGAATCCCTCGATCGAGACCAGGTAGGGCGCCGGCCGGGGCTCGGTTTCATCGGCCGCGCTGCCGATCCAGCCAACCGTGAATCCGCAGTCCTCCAAGGTGTCGCGGAGGCGATCGCGGCTCATCTCCGTTGCCAACTCGACCGCGACCAGGGATAGGTCGTCGCCAGTCGGCTCTAATTCGGCACAGGCGATGGCCAAGGCCTCGCCGCGCTCGGCGGCGATCGATTCGGTCTGGGCGAACGGCAGGCGGGCGATGACGCGCGGCACCTTGGCACCTTCGGCGATCAAGCCATGCCACCAGGAATCGGGCTTTTCGCCGAACGGCATCGGCAGCACGCCGACCGAAGCGGCGCCGTCGGAGACGCTCTGGATCACTTGATTGACGGTGGCATGCTGGCTGAGCGGGGTCAGGCTGGAGAACTGGTCGCGGGCGATGTCCCGGTACAGGTCTTCGCCCCGTGGCGCGAATACGGCGACCGAGAACGGACCCTGCAACGCGACCTGCGCCGCCAAGAGCTCGCGCCACAATCGCACGATCACCGATTTGGGAAACCGCCCGCGATGCCGCTTGACGAGCCGGCGGATGATGATCGCCTCGCGGCCCGGGCGCAGGGCCGACCCGGCCCGGATTCGATTGCGTTTCTTTCGGCCGATGCGATCGACGACTTCGGTCCGACCCATGAGCAGATCGTGGATACGATCGTCGATGGCGTCGATCTCAGCGCGAAGCTGGTCTAGGGACCTATCCGTCGGCATCGGATGCTGTAAGGTGCGGGCGAGGAGGGCGCATAGTAGTAGCCATCGGCTCGGGCAAAATCAAAGAAAACATTGACAGAACGTAGGCTTGATCCCTACCTAGTCAGCCCCGTCTCAACCAGCCGCGCACCCGATGTCATGGCGTCGATCGAGAAGCCCGAGGCGCGAGCCTACCCGCAGGCGAGCGGATACGAACATCGCCCCGTGGCGATGCTCGGCGATCCGACGCCGCTGATCCTGGACTGCGGGACGACACTCGGCCCGTTCCGCACCGCCTATCAGACCTACGGCAGCCTCAACCGGGACAAGTCCAACGCGATCCTGGCCTGCCATGCATTGAGTGGCGACCAGTATCTGGCCGGCACCAACCCCGTGACCGGCCGCGCCGGGTGGTGGGATGACCTGGTCGGCCCCGGCCGGCTGCTCGACACCGACCGCTATTTCGTGATTTGTCCGAACGTACTGGGTGGATGCATGGGCACCCTTGGGCCGGCCGATATCGATCCGGCCACGGGCAAGTCCTACGCTCTGAATTTTCCGGTCATCACGATCGCCGACATGGTGCGCGCCCAGGTGCTGCTGCTGGATCATCTGGGGATCGACCAGGTGTTTTGCGTGCTCGGCGGTTCCATGGGCGGCATGCAGGTTCTGGAATGGGCGGCCAAGTTTCCGGAGCGGGTGTTTTCGGCGGTCCCGATCGCGGCCGCGGCCCATCACACGGCCCAGAACATCGCGTTTCATGAAGTCGGCCGCCAGGCGATCATGGCCGACCGGGACTGGTGCGGCGGCGATTACGCGGCCCATGACAAGCATCCCCGCCACGGCCTGGCGGTGGCGCGCATGGCCGCGCACATCACTTACCTGTCGGAGGCCGCCTTTCACCGCAAGTTCGGCCGCATGCTTCAGGACAGTAACGGAGTCACCTATGGCTTCGAGGCCGAGTTTCAGGTCGAAAGCTATCTGCGCCATCAGGGCAGCGCGTTCGTCGATCGCTTCGACGCCAACTCCTACCTCTATATCACGCGGGCGATGGACTATTTCGACCTGGCCGCGGACTACGAAGGCAGTCTGGTCGCGGCGTTTGCCGGCACCCCGGTGCGCTTTTGTCTGATTTCGTTCACCAGCGACTGGCTGTTCCCGACCCCCGAAAGCCGTGCGATCGTCCATGCGCTCAACTCCAACGCCGCCAATGTCAGCTTCGTCGAGATCGACACCGACACGGGTCATGACAGTTTCCTGCTCGACGAGCCGGAGTTCCGCGCCATCCTGGCCGGATTCCTGAACGGCGCCGCCAAGCACCGTGGCCTGATCTGAACGCCGCTCATGTCCGAGGAACTGACCGCGGCTGGGGGGCGCACCGACCGACCAGACGGGATTCGCGTCGACCTTCAACTGATCGCGAACATGATCGATCCGGGGTCACGGGTGCTCGACGTCGGCTGCGGCGACGGCAGCCTGCTGTATCACCTGGTCAATCGCAAGGCGGTCGACGGGCGCGGACTCGAAATCGGCCAGGACGGCGTCAACGCTTGTCTCCGCCAGGGATTGTCGGTGGTCCAGGGCGATGCCGACACCGACCTCAAGGACTATCCGACCGGGTCGTTCGACTACGTGGTTCTCAGCCAGACCCTGCAAGCGACCCACCGGCCGGCACAGGTGTTGCGCGAGCTGGTGCGGATCGGCCGCTACGCCATCGTGTCGTTTCCCAATTTCGCCCATTGGCGCTGTCGATGGCATCTGGTCCGCCGCGGTCGGATGCCGGTGACCGAAAATCTGCCCCTGCCCTGGCATGCCACGCCCAACATCCACTTCTGTACGATCACCGATTTTCTGGAAACCTGCGCCGAACAAGGCATCTCGGTCGAGCGTCACCACGCCCTCAACGACCAAGGCAGGATCGGAGGCATACGGGGCACCGGATTCCTGGCCAATCTGCTCGGCGCCCAGGGTGTCTTCATGCTCGCCAAGGGCGATTAGGGATTGGCGGCGGAGATCCGCGCCCGGCGCGGCTGGAATGCGCTGCCCGGAACCGCGGCCGATCGTCGGCGCAGCAGCCGACGCGAGGCGCCGACGGCGGTCGCGGCATAGACTTGTTTTTCAGCCTCGGTCAGGAGCACGCCCGAAAACGGCCGCGCCCAGCGCCCGCCGATCCGCTCCCAGGCGGTGGCGAGGCGAAGCATCACCCGGCGCCGGCTGGGCGGCAGGTAAAGCGCGGCCTCGGCGCGGGTCGGCAGAAACAGACAATCGCCGAGCAGGGTCTCGAGCTGCCAGGGGCTGTAGGGATGGCCGTGACCGAATGGCGTCCGCTCCAGCCGCGCCCAGAGCCCGCGCCGGTTGGGCACCACCACCAGCAACCGGCCACCGCCGGCAAGCACGCGCCAGATTTCGCGGAGCATCGGCCTCAAGTGCTCGCTGAATTCCACCGCATGAACCAGAAGCACCCGATCGAACGCGCCTTCGGCGAAGGGCAATTCGGTTTCGTCGGCAAGGGCGACCAGGCCCGGCCCCTCGGGCGGCCAGCGCGTGACCCCCTGGGCGGCCGGCATGATCGCGCTCACCCGCTCGGCCTCGTCCAGATAGGTTCTGAGAAACGGCGTTCCGTAGCCGATGGCAAGCACCCGCTGGCCGCCAAGGTTCGGCCAGATCGCGCGAATCTGGCGGCGGATCAGCCGCCGCGCGATCTGGCCCAGCGGCGTTTGATAGAATCGGCGCAGGTCTGATACATCGAGCCACATTCAGCCGCCGATCATATCACAACCCCGCCCCGGCCGCGCGATCGGGCACCACCCCCGATCAGCCGGTGTCCTTGTATTGGGCATCGATCTCGATCTGGTAGCCGGTGGCCAGCCGGTTGGTCTGATTGAACATGCCGACCACGGCCATCAACTCGCCCAGCATCTCGTCGTCCATGCCGAGCTTGCGCGCCGCGCCGGTATGGGAGGCGACGCAGTATTCACAGCCATTGGTGGCGCTGACCGCGATCGCGATCATTTCCTTGGTCAGCCGATCCAGCCGCCCCGGCGCCATCACCACGCCCAGCCCGTCCCAAATTCGCCTCAGGGTCGGCGGATGGGTGGCCAGGGTCTTCCAGACATTGGGGACGAAATCGATCTCCCGCGCAGCCATGATTTCGTCGAACAGGGCCTTGACCTCGCCCTCGGCGTCCTCGTACTCGACCATCTTCACGGTCGTCATTGCATTTCCTTTCGCTGGCCCGATCTGTTCGGGGATCAATACATGTGCTGGCCGCCGTTGATCGACATGGTTGAGCCGGTGATGAACTCGGCGTCGTCGGCGACGAGGAACAGGACGCCGCGCGCGATGTCCTCGGCCCGACCCAGGCGTCCGACCGGAATCCGGGCGATGATCTTTTCCAATACGTTCTCGGGAACCGCCTTCACCATGTCGGTATTGACGTAACCGGGCGCGATGGCGTTGACGGTGATCCCCTTGGCCGCGCCTTCCTGGGCCAGGGCCTTGGTGAAGCCATGGATACCGGACTTGGCCGCCGCGTAGTTGACTTGGCCGTATTGACCG
>CAJWQN010000059.1 GCA_913045505.1 uncultured Rhodospirillaceae bacterium
AAATCGACCGTGCTGTTGCAGGTTTGCGCCGCCCTGGCGGACCGTTTCCAGTGCCTCTACATCTCGGGCGAGGAGGCCATCGACCAGGTCAGGCTGCGCGCCGAGCGCCTGGGCCTGAGCCAGGCGCCGATCAAGCTCGCCGCCGCCACCAATGTGCGTGATATCGTCGCCTCCCTCGACGGCAAGGGGGCCCCCGACATCGTGATCATCGATTCGATCCAGACCATGTTCGTCGACAGCCTCGATTCGGCGCCGGGCACCGTCGCCCAGGTCCGGGCCAGCGCCCAGGAACTGATACGCCTGGCCAAGCGGCGCGGCACCGTGGTGCTGCTGGTCGGCCACGTCACCAAGGAAGGGCAGATCGCCGGTCCCCGGGTTTTGGAGCACATGGTCGACACGGTGCTCTATTTCGAAGGTGATCCCAGTCATCAGTTTCGCCTGATTCGGGCGGTCAAGAACCGATTCGGGGCGACCGACGAGATCGGCGTATTCGAAATGACCGACGCCGGCCTCAACGAGGTCGAAAACCCGTCGGCGTTGTTTCTGGCCGACCGGGAGGTGCCGGTCAGCGGCGCCGCGGTGTTTGCCGGCATGGAAGGCACCCGGCCGATGCTGGTCGAGATCGAGGCGCTGGTGTCGCCGTCGCCCCTGGGCACGCCCAGGCGGGCGGTGGTCGGTTGGGACAGCGCGCGCCTGGCCATGATTCTGGCGGTGCTCGACGCCCGCTGTGGGCTCGCCATGGGTGGCAAGGATGTCTACCTGAACGTCGCCGGAGGCTTGCGGATCAGCGAACCGGCCGCCGATTTGGCGGTGGCCGCGGCGCTTCTGTCCTCGCTCACCGAGCGTCCGGTGGCGGACCGCACGGTGACCTTCGGTGAGGTCGGGCTGTCCGGCGAGGTGCGCCCGGTCGCCCATTCGGATGCGCGGCTGCGCGAGGCGGCCAAGCTCGGCTTCACCCGTGCCCTGGCGCCGCCCTTGCGCAGCGGGCGTGAGCCGCCGGTCACGGTGTCGGAGGTATCGGTGCTCGGAGAGTTGGCCGCCATGTTCGCCGAGGCACCGGCGCCGGTCGCTCTCGGGCGCCAGGCCTGATCCGGCATCGGCGGCGCGGACGAGCGGACATGGACTGGTGGGCGGACAATCTGGCCGATGTCGCGGTGGTCGGCGTGGTGCTGGTCTCGGCCCTGTTCGCGTTCTTCCGGGGCTTCGTGCGCGAGACCCTGGCCATCGCCGGGTGGGTCGGCGCCGCCTTCGCCACGGTCTGGCTGTTTCCCCTTGCCCAGCCTTACGCCGCCCAATGGATCGCGATCCCCTGGCTCGCCGACCTGCTGGCCGGGGTCGCGATCTTCGTTGTTACTTTGGCGGTCCTGTGGTTGATCATCCACATGATCGTGGTTCGGGTGAAAGGGAGCCCGTTGAACACGCTCGACCGTTCGCTCGGATTCTTGTTCGGTATCGCCCGCGGGCTGGTCCTGGTGGCGCTGGCCTATATGGTGGCGAGCCAGGCGGCTTGGCGCGACGAGCCGGCGCCCGACTGGGTCGCGCAGGCCCGGGTCCGGCCGGTCATCGACTATTCGGCCGGGGTGATCGTGGCCCTGGTGCCCGAAGGGACCTTCAACCTGCCGGTCGAGGGATTCGAGGAAATCCAACGCAATGTCGAGGAGCTCAAGGAAGCCCAAGAAAAAATCGAGGAGTTGCAGCGGTTGACCGAACCCGCTCTCGCCCCGGCGCAAGGCGAAGACGGCACCGCCGGATACAAGGACGCCGATCGGAAAGCCATCGACCAGGTGTTCGAGAGCCTTCCGGACGCCGATGAGGAATCGGTGCGCTAGGCACCGGAGACTGGACCCCAATGCTGATGACCCACCCTTTCGAAGACGACAAACTCCATGAGGAGTGCGGAATTTTCGGCTTGTTCGGCCATCCGGACGCCGGCACGCTGACCACCCTCGGGCTCCATGCCCTCCAACACCGGGGCCAGGAAGCCGCCGGAATCGTCAGCTTCGACGGCGCCCACTTCCATAGCCATCGCAGTCTCGGCCAGGTCGGCGACAATTTCTCCGACGCATCGGTCATCGACCTGTTGACGGGCAGCGCCGCCCTCGGCCACGTCCGATACTCGACCACCGGCGACACCATTCTCCGCAATGTCCAGCCGCTGTTCGCCGACTTGGCCGGCGGCGGTCTGGCGGTGGCCCACAACGGCAACCTCACCAACGGCACCCAACTCCGCAAGCGGCTCGAGGGCCAGGGCTCCATCTTCCAATCCACGACCGACACCGAGGTCATCGTTCATTTGATCGCCACCGGCACCAAGGGCAATTTCGTCGATCGCCTGGTCGATGCCTTGTTCCAGGTCCACGGCGCTTATGCCTTGGTCCTGTTGACCAATGACGCCCTGGTCGGCGCCCGCGATCCGATGGGCGTCCGGCCCTTGGTGCTCGGCCAACTCGACGGCGCCCATATTCTCGCCTCCGAGTCATGCGCGCTGGATATCATCGGCGCCCGCCTGGTGCGCAACATCGAGCCCGGCGAGGTGGTGGTGATCGACGACGCCGGCTGCCACAGCCTGAAACCGTTTCCGAGTTCCTCGGCGCCGCGCTTTTGCGTGTTCGAGTACATCTATTTCTCGCGCCCGGACAGCATCGTCGAAGGGGTCAACATTTACGACGCGCGCAAGCGGATCGGCGCGGAACTGGCCCGCGAAAGCGGCTTGCCCGCCGACGTGGTGGTGCCGGTACCCGATTCCGGCGTCCCGGCCGCGATCGGATACGCGGTCGAGGCCGGCATCCCGTTCGAGCTCGGCATCATCCGCAATCACTATGTCGGGCGCACCTTCATCGAGCCGACCGACAGCATTCGCCATCTGGGCGTCAAGCTCAAACACAACGCCAACCGCACCAGCCTGGCCGGCAAGCGGGTGGTGCTGGTGGACGATTCGATCGTCCGCGGCACCACCTCGACCAAGATCGTCACCATGGTGCGCGAGGCCGGAGCGCGGGAGGTCCATATGCGGGTCGCCAGTCCGCCGATCACCCAGTCTTGCTTCTATGGCGTCGATACCCCCCATCGCGACCAGTTGCTGGCCGCGACCCGCGGGATCGAGGAGATGGCGCGCCACATCGGCGTCGATACCCTGGCCTTCATCTCCAATGACGGCCTCTACCAAGCCATGGGCAAGGGCGCCCGGAACGCGGCCCGTCCCCAATATTGCGACGCCTGCTTTACCGGCAATTACCCGATCGAGCTAACCGATTTGCATGGCGGCGGCGCGCCGGCGCAATTGTCCCTGCTGGCCGAAAGCGCCTGAGCGCGATGGCCCCGCCAGGCGCTGGCCGCTTGGCCGGACGAATCGCGCTGATCACCGGCGCGTCGCGGGGCATCGGCCGGGCCGTGGCGGTGCGGTTCGCCGCCGAGGGCGCCCATGTGGTGGCCGTCGCTCGCACCGAGAAGGCCCTGGTCGCCCTCGACGACGCACTCCGCGCGACCGGCGCCAGCGCCACCTTGGTCCCGGTCGACGTCACCGACGGCCCGGCCATCGACCGGCTCGGCGGCAGCCTGGCGGAACGCCATGGTCGGCTCGACATTTTGGTCGGCAACGCCGCGATCCTGGGCGGCCTCAGCCCGCTCGGCCATTTCGAGCCGCGCATCTGGGAGCGGGTGATCGAGATCAATCTGACCGCCAACTGGCGCCTGATTCGAAGCATGGACGCGCTGCTGCGTGCATCCTCCTCGGGCCGGGCGCTGTTCGTGACTTCGGGAGTCGCGCGCCGGGTGCACCCCTATTGGGGCGCCTACGCCGCCAGCAAGGCCGGCCTGGAGATGCTGGCCCGCACCTATGCGGCCGAGACCGCCAAGTCGCCGCTCATGGTGAACATCGTCGATCCCGGCGCGGTGCGCACGGCGATGCGCGCCCAGGCCATGCCCGGCGAGAATCCGGCCAGCTTGCCGCCGCCCGAGGCGATCACCGATACGTTCGTCGATTTGGCCAGCGCCGAGTGCACGACGACCGGCGAAATCATCCGCGCGGGCGCGCCGGCTCAGGCCGGGACGTAAGGGTTCTTGCCGGCGCGAAGCAGCAGGCGGATCGGGGTGCCGGGCAAGTCGAAGTCGGCGCGCAGCTCGTTGACCAGATAGCGGCGGTAGGATTCGGGCACGGCGTCGGGCCGGTTGGCGAACAGGGCAAAACGCGGCGGACGGCTGGCGACCTGGGTAATATAGCGAATCTTGATCTGACGGCCCGCGGCCAACGGTGGCGGATGATGGGCGATGGCTGCCTCAAGCCACTGGTTGAGCGCCGCGGTCGCCAGACGCCGGTTCCACACCTCATGGGATTCGAGCACCGCGGCCATCAGCCGCGCGACACCGGCGCCGGTGAGCCCCGAACACGACACCACCGGCAACGCGCGAACCTGTGGTAGCCCGGCCTCGATCCGTCGCCCGAGCACCCGCCTCAGACCGGCCTCGTCAGCCACCAGGTCCCATTTGTTGGCGACAATCACCAAGGCGCGTCCTTCATCGATGACGCGATTGGCGATCACCAGGTCCTGGCGATCGATGCCGACGGTGGCGTCGATGGTCAGGGCGGCGACATGGGTTCGTCGAATCGTGACCAAGGTGTCGCCGACCGACAGCTTCTCGAGTCGCTCGGTGACCCGGGCGCGGCGACGCAGGCCGGCGGTATCGATGAGCTGAATGGGCCGTCCCCGATAGGTCCAATCGACCGCGATCGAGTCCCGGGTCACGCCCGGCTCCGGTCCGGTCAGGACCCGCGCCTCGCCAACCAGTCGATTGAGCAAGGTCGATTTGCCGGTGTTGGGACGACCGATGATGGCGAGCCGAAGGGAGGAGTCGTCGGACTCGCCGTCGGCGGCCAAATTCAGGCCGGCGAGCGCCCCCGCCACCGCGTCGTGAAGATCGGACATGCCTTCGCCGTGCTGGGCCGAGATCGCAACCGGATCGCCGAGGCCGAGCGCGAAGGCCTCCAGGGTCCCGGCCGAGGCCGCGTCGCCCTCGGCCTTGTTGACCACCACCAGGACCGGCACCCCCGAGCGCCGAACCAGGTCCGCGAAATAGCGGTCGAGCGGGGTCACGCCGGCGCGGCCATCGACGACCATCAAGACCAGATCGGACGCGGCGACGGCGGTTTCGGCCTGGCCGCGCATACGCCCCCTCAGCGAGTCGGCGTCGGCATCCTCGAGACCCGCGGTATCGACCACGGTGAACGACAGGGGACCCAAACGGGCCATCCCTTCGCGCCGGTCGCGGGTGACCCCGGGTTGAGCATCGACCAACGCCGTCCGTCGGCCAACCAGGCGGTTGAACAAGGTCGACTTGCCCACGTTGGGGCGGCCGACGATGGCGACGACGGCGGGCATGGCGAGATGACGGGGCTGGGACGCGGGCTTCGGCGGGGCTACCTGAGCGCCACCAGATCCCCGTCCACGGTCAGGATGTAGAGGGTCTCGTTGGCGACCACCGGCGCCACGCGGGCGCCGTCCGGCAGGTCCTGTTTGCCCAGCCAGCGCCCGGTATAGGGCGAAATCGCCAACGCCTCGCCCAGACTGTTGACCACCACCAGCCGATCGCCAACTAGAACCGGACCCGACCAGACGATGGCACCCTCCCGATCCTCCGGGTCCTCGAACCGGGTCAACGGCGTGACCCAGCGGACTCGACCGTCGACCCGGCGCAGGCAGACCACGTGACTGTCCAACGTCACCAAGAACAGATAGTCGCCGGCCAGCCAAGGCGTTTGCGCCCCGGCGATTTCCTGATCCCATAGCCGCAGGCCCGAGCGCAAGTCGATCGCCACCAACCGCCCGCTGTGACTGATGGCGAACACTTGGCCGCGATCGATCACGGGGTTGGCGTCGATGTCGCTCAAGGTGGTGGTGGCCCCGATGCGACCCTGAAAGATCAGCGAGTCGCTCCAGGCCACGCGACCGTTCTCGACCCGGAGCGCGAAAATCTCGCCCGAGGAATAGGAGGCCAGCACAAGATCGCCGGATACCGCCGGCACCGCCGAGCCGAGCAGACCGGCGGTCTCGGTGATCCCGGTGTGGGACCAGAGTTCGGTGCCGTCATCGGCGTCGATCGCGAACAACCGATTGTCGAAGGTGATCACGAACACCCGGCCATCCGATACGGTTGGCGCCGCTCGCAACGGCGCGCCAATGCGCCGCATCCACACGCGGGCTCCGGTTTTCGCGTCCAAGGCCACCAAATAGCCGAACGCGGTGGCGGCGAACACTCGACCCTGCGCGTAAGCAACGCCGCCGCCAAGGCTGGCCTCGGATTCTTCGTTTTCGGGCAACAGGTCGGCCCGCCATTCTGTCGCGCCGCTGGCCAGATTGAACGCCGTGACCACCGAATCGGCGTCCAAGAGGAAGGCTTTGAAATCGGCGACCACCGGGCTCGACAAAATCAAATTGTCGTCGGTCTCCCCGGCGCCGACGCCGCGCCGCCAAATCAGGGCAAGGGATTCGCCCGCGGCCAGGTGATGCATGGCGTGGCTGGCGACGCCCCCCTGTTGGGGCCAAGACCGGTTGACCACGGGGCGCGGCAAGCGTACCGGTTCGGAGGCGATTTCCGGATCCGGCTCCAGTTCCTGCTCCAGGGCCAACACCGAAATCCGCTCGCCCGGTAGCGGCGGCGCCTCGGTCTCGGTGTCGAGCAGATCCTTGACCGTGTCGCAGCCCGTCAGCGCGAGCCCAAGCACGCCCGCCAGAACCGCCCGGAGGATTGCGCGATCGTCAGCCACTGTGTCCGCTGATCAGACTCAGCAGTTCGCCGGCGCGGTTGCGCACGCCGGGCGGCGTCGCCACGTCCTCGACAAGCGCCGAAAATATTTCCTGGGCCTCGACCATGCCGCCCCCCTCGAGCACGGCCAAACCGCGCAATTCGCGGGCCATGTGGCGCCACGGCCCGGCGCCGTCGGAAAGCGGCACCAGGCGATCGGCCGCTTCCCCTGCCCGGCCCGCATCGAGGGTGTGGGAAGCCGCCAGCAAGGCGGCCAAATCGCGATACAGATCGCCGACCCCGTCCTCGCCGGCCAAACGGTCGTAAACCGCGATCGCGCCCTCCCGGTCGCCGGACTCGAGCAGGGCAACGGCCTCGCGAAACCGGGCCAGGATCGGGTAACCGCCGCCAGCCTGATTCGCGACTTCGGAAAAGGCCCGTGCCGCGGCCTCGCTGTCGCCGCTGTCCAAGAGCACCGTCGCGGCCTCGAATCGGGCGCCGTCGGCCATCATCCGGTGGGTCTTGTAGTAGGTCCACCCAGTGACACCGGCCGTGCCGAGCACGATCAGGACCAAGGCAGCGATCACCAGCCAACCGTAGCGGCGCCAAAGCCTCAGTAACTGCTCTCGGCGTACATCTTCATCGACCTCTTGGAAGACGTCGCCCACGAATTGCTCTCCAGTCGCTCAGGAACGGCCGGCACAATACCTCCGTCACCGACCCCGGTCCAATAGTTCCGACAGGGCTTGGCGAGCCAGGACATCGGCGCGCTCGTTGTCGGCATGGCCCGCGTGGCCCTTGATCCAGAACCAGGATACATCGTGATTCGCCGCCGCCGCCTCCAACCGGCGCCACAGATCGGCGTTCTTGACCGGTTTGCGGCCCGCGGTCCGCCAACCGTTCGCCTTCCAGGTTTCGAGCCAGGAGGTGATGCCGTCGCGAAGATATCGGGAATCTGTGTGCAGATGCACCCGCGACGGCCGTTTCAACGCCGACAGGCCCTCGATGGCGGCGGTCAGCTCCATTTGATTGTTGGTCGTCTCGAGCAGGTTGCCGCTGAGTTCGCGTTCGTGTCCGCCAAATCGGAGCACGACGCCCCATCCGCCGGGTCCCGGATTTCCGGAACAGGAGCCGTCGGTGTAAATATCCACCACCTTGTCGGATGCCATGATCAATCCAGTCCATACGCGCCGGGGCCATCGACGCTTTGGTGAAAACGCAGTTTGTGGAAATATTCCAGCGGGTCCTTGGGCCGCACCAGCGCCCCCTCCGGGGTGTTGAGCCAATCATGAAGGCGGGTCAGCAGAAACCGCATCGCCGCACCCCGGCAAAGCAAGGGCAGGCTCCGCAATTCGTCGGCCGAGAACGGCCGCGCGGACCGATAGGACGCCAGCATGTTGCGCGCCTTGGTGATGTTGAAGGCGCCATCTGGCTCGAAGCACCAGGCGTTGAGACAGACCGCGATGTCGTAGGCGAAAAAGTCGGTGCAGGCGAAATAGAAATCAATCAGCCCGGACAGTTTGTCACCCTCGAAGAAGACATTGTCGGGAAACAAATCGGCATGAATGATGCCGCTCGGCAATCCCCGCGGCCAGCTTTGCTCGAGGGTCATCAGTTCGGCGCGAAGCTCGACCTCCAAACCGAGCTTGATGGTGTCGGCTTGGGCGGCCACCCGCTCGAACATTTGCGACCAACTTCCGACCGAGAGATCGTTGGCTCGGGTCCCGTCAAAATCCATCGCCGCCAGATGCAGACCAGCCAGCGCCGCGCCCAACTCGCGACAATGGTTGGGCCAGATTCGTCGCGGCCAGACCCCGGCGAGGAAAGTCACGATCGCCGCCGGCTTGCCCGCGATCTGGCTGAGCGCGTCACCGTCATGGGCGCGCACCGGCGTCGGGCAGGCGATGCCGCGGCCGGAAAGATGCTCCATCAGGGACAGAAAGAACGGCAGATCCTGGTGGCGCACCCGCCGTTCGTAGATGGTGAGGATATAGCGACCGCCCTCGCACAGCAGAAGGTAGTTCGAGTTTTCGATCCCCTCGGCGATGGCGATCAGCGACGACACCTCGCCGATGTCGTAGTCGGCAACGAAGGCCTTGAGGTCGGCGTCCGATATATGGGTATAGACAGCCACGTTCTGCCTTCGCAATTCAACCAAACTGGTGGCCGGGAACACCGGCAGCCAGAAGTCGTAGCCGATTCGATCGAGGAAAAGGAGTCTCGGTGCCAACATCCGGGCCCGTTGTTGATCCGCGCCATCATGTGGGATAATCGCTGACCAAGGATCGGGGCCGTCGGCGGCGCCCCGCAAAACCGATGAAGCGCGAGGAAAAGCCCATGGCGGAAGCCGTCGTTGCCCAAACGGGCTCTTATGAGGTGACCTTGGAGGCCGGCAAGAGTTACGCCTGGTGCCGCTGCGGGCGCAGTGGCAACCAGCCGTTTTGCGATGGCTCTCATGCCGGCACCGGATTCGAACCGGTCGTGTGGGCCGCCGAGGCGGACACCACCGCCTATCTATGCGGATGCAAACACAGCGGTAATATGCCCCATTGCGACGGCAGTCACGCCGCGTTCGGGTAACCGAGGAGAGGTCGAGAATGGGATGGCGTCGTGGCGGGGTTCATGTTGTCTTCGGCATCGGCATGCTCGCCGCCGTCTCGGCCTGCGACACCAGCGAGATACCGGGCTACGAATTCATCGAAAGCATGGATCTCCTGGGCATACCGGACCTGCCCTGCCCCAATGTGCGGGTGCTGGCGGTCGGCGGCGACTACACCCGATTTCATTTCGGACCCGGCCGCGATCTGACCGACATCGAGGTCGAGGCCGAATTCTCCAAAGTCGACTATAGCTGCATCCTAGTCGGCGCCGACGGCGCCGGAATTTCGCCCCAGATTCCGGTGACCGATATGATGATCAAGGTCAACCTTGAAATCAGCGCTTGGCGCGGACCGGCCGCGCCACCGATTCTGGTCGAGCAGATTCCCTATTTCGTCGCGATCGTGGACCGGTTCGGCAAGGTAGCCGACAAACGCGTGTTCACGGCCGAGATTCCGTTCCCGGGCGGTGTCGGTCATACGCCGCAGGCCTACAAGGATGAAATTCAGCTTCGCTTCCCGCTTCAACAGATGGGCGACGCTTTCGATTTCGAGACCGTGATCGCGTTCCAACTCACGCCCGAGCAGCTTGAATACGCGCGCGGCCGCGTCGAATGACGCTCCATAACGACCCCGCCATCCGCCGGTTGACCTGTGTCGAGGTGGGTCTATCATGGCAGGCGATCTCAGACCGCGCCCGCGGGAGAGACCGCCACCGATCCACGTGATCGGGGGCCGGCGCCGAAGGAGCAACCGCCCCGGAAACTCTCAGGCAAACGGACCGCGGGACCGCGCAACTCTGGAAAGCGGACGCCGCTGGGCAGACCATCGGCGTCCCACCGACGGGGTAAGCCAGGGCGGCTCGTTTTCGCTCGGGTGAATCTCTCAGGTCTTCCGACAGAGGGGGCGACCGCGGCGAAGCGTTTCGCTTGCGGCCGGCGCCCAATCGGAGGATCGGATGAGCAGCCCAGCCCCCCAGCCCAATCGCGGATCGGAGACGAAGCGGACACCGCTCCATGACTGGCATTTGGCGCTCGGTGCCAAGATGGTCCCGTTTGCCGGCACCCTGCTGCCGATCAGCTATCCATCGGGAATCGTCGCCGAGCACAGGCATTGCCGCGACGCCGCGGCCTTGTTCGACGTCTCGCACATGGGACAACTACACCTGCACGGCGACGGCGCCTCGGCGGCACTCGAAGGGCTGGTACCGGCGGACATCGTGTCGCTGGCGCCCGGACAAATGCGCTACACCCTTCTCACCGATGATTCGGGTGGCATTCTCGATGATCTGATCGTCACCCGCACCGAGGACGGTTTGGCGCTGGTGGTCAATGCCGCGCGCAAGGCGCAAGACCTGGCGCATCTCGAATCGGCATTGCCGGCGGCGATCGCGATCGAGCCATTGGAGGATCGCGCCCTGATCGCGCTGCAAGGGCCGGCCGCCGCGGCCATCATGGCCGAACATGCTCCTCGAGCCGGCGCCTTGGATTTTATGGCGGCGGCCGCGCTCAGGATCGTGGGGACCGATGTCACGGTGTCGCGCGCGGGCTACACGGGCGAGGACGGCTTCGAGATTTCCCTGGCCGCCGGCGACGCGGTATCGGTGGCGCAAGCTTTGCTCGACCACCCTTCGGCAGCCCCGGCGGGACTCGGCGCCCGCGATTCGCTGCGCCTCGAAGCCGGCCTCTGCCTCTACGGCCACGATATCGATTCGACCACGACGCCGGTGGAAGCCGGACTGGCCTGGACCATCGCCAAGCGCCGGCGCCGAGGACGAGGGTTTCCCGGCGCGGCCCGGATTCTGCGCCAGATCAGCGATGGCGCGCCGCGTCGGCGCCTCGGCCTCCGCCCGGACGGCGCCCAGATCGCGCGCGAGGGAGCGGTGGTCCGTGATCGCGACGGCGCCGAGATCGGACGGGTCACCAGCGGCGGCTACGGGCCTTCCCTTGCCGGGCCGGTGGCGATGGGCTACGTGGCCCGCGATGCCGCGGTGGCCGGGCGTCCGGTGACCCTATCGATCCGGGGCAAGGCGGTGTCGGCGACTCTGGCGGCCCTGCCGTTCGTGCCCCACCGCTACCACGGAGCATGAACGTTTTGGCGGAAGGATAAGCGGCACCACACGGATTTTCGAGGAGACAGGCGATGAGCGCTGTTCGATTCACCGAAGACCACGAATGGATTCGCCTCGATGACGACGATGACGGGACCGGCTTCATCGGAATCTCGGATTACGCCCAGGAGCAGCTTGGCGACATCGTGTTCGTCGAACTGCCCGAAATCGGAACGGTGTTGACCCAGGGTGACGAGGCCTCGGTGATCGAATCGGTCAAGGCGGCCAGCGAAATCTATGCCCCGGTCGATGGCGAGATCGTCGCGGTCAACGAGCGCCTGGTCGAGGACCCGTCGCTGGTCAACAGCGATGCCTTGGGCGAGGGTTGGTTCATCCGTCTCAGGATCACCGATGCCGGCCAGCTCGATGGGCTGATGGACGAGGCCACTTACCAGGATTTCGTCGAGGATCTGGAATGAGGTACCTGCCCCTCACCGACGCCGACCGGCGCGACATGTTGGCCGCGATCGGCGTCGGCGGCATCGACGACCTGTTCGCCGACGTGCCCGAATCGGCCCGCCTGGACGGGCTTCTGGACCTGCCCCGCCACGCCGGTGAGTTGGAGGTCGAACGCCGGATCACCGCCATGGCCCGGCAAAATCTCGCGGCCGGCGCGGCGCCCTTTTTTCTGGGTGCCGGCGCCTATCGCCATCACGTCCCGGCGGCGGTCGACGCCCTGATCCAGCGCGGCGAATTCCTGACCGCCTACACGCCCTATCAGCCCGAAATCAGCCAAGGCACCCTGCAGGCGCTGTTCGAATTTCAGACCCAGGTTGCGCTGATCACCGGCATGGATGTGGCCAATGCCTCGATGTATGACGGCTCGACCGCCTGCGCCGAGGCGGTTCTGATGGCCGGGCGGGTCACCAAACGGCGCAAGGCGCTACTGTCCGGCGGACTCCACCCCCATTACGGCGCCGTGGTCCGGACCCATGCCCAATTCATCGACCTGGAGGTGATCGAGAATCCGCCCGCGGCCCCCAGCCGGGCGCCCCACGGCACCGCCGCCCTGGAGGAGAGGATCGACGAGGAGTGCGCCTGTGTCGTGGTTCAATATCCGGATCTGTTCGGGGTGGTCCGCGATTTCACGGCCGTGGCCAAGGCCTGCCACGCGGCCGGCGCGCTGCTGGTGATGGTTGTCTGCGAGCCGGTGGCCCTGGGCGCGCTGATGGCGCCGGGTGATATGGGCACCGATATCGTGGTCGGCGAAGGTCAGGGCCTGGGCGTCGGTCTCAACTTCGGAGGACCCTATCTGGGCCTGTTCGCGACCCGCGACCGATATGTCCGCCAGATGCCGGGCCGGATCGCCGGCGAGACCACCGATGCCGAGGGCCGGCGCGGCTGGGTGCTGACCCTGAGCGCCCGCGAGCAGCACATTCGGCGCGAAAGAGCGACCAGCAACATCTGCACCAACTCCGGCCTCTGTGCCTTGGCGTTCACCATCCATCTGGCGTTGCTCGGCGAGGACGGATTCGCCCGACTGGCCCGGCTCAACCACGCCAAGGCGGTCGCGCTCGCCGACCGGATCGACGCGGTGGCGGGCGCCGAAGTACTCAACGGCACATTCTTCAACGAATTCACGGTCCGGCTCGCGCGGCCGGCGGCGGCGGTGGTCGAGGAACTGGCCGCGCGCGGCATACTCGCCGGAGTGCCGGTCTCGCGGCTCCATCCCGATCGCGCCGACATGGCTGATTTGTTGCTGGTGACGGCGACCGAGACCAACACGCCCGACGATGCCGATGCGCTGACCGGGGCACTGGCGGAGGCCTGGTGATGGCCACCAGCGATCGCGGCCAGGACCGCAAGGCACGCCCCGGGTTCGTCCCCGACTCGACCGCACCCGGCACCCTGACCGGCAACCGTGCCCTCGATATCGAGGAGCCGCTGATTTTCGAGCAGGATGCCGACGGGCGATCGGGCGTCGACCTGCCCGAGCCCGAGCCGTTCGCGGATC
>CAJWQN010000060.1 GCA_913045505.1 uncultured Rhodospirillaceae bacterium
AGCCAGTCACGGCGACCTCGGCATGATCACCGATGACGACGCTGTGCTGGCCCTGTCCAATTCGGGCGAGACCACGGAGTTGAGCGATATCGTCGAATATACCCGTCGCTTCAAGATTCCATTGATCGCGCTGGTCGGCCGGGCGCGCAGCACCCTTGGCGATACCGCCGACGTGGCGTTGATCCTGCCCGATTCTCCGGAAGCCTGCCCGATGGGCATGGCGCCGACCACGTCAACCACCTTGGCCCTGGCGTTGGGCGATGCGCTATCGATCGCCTTGCTGGAGCGCTCCGGATTTTCTCCGGCGAATTTTCAGGAACTCCATCCGGGCGGCAATCTCGGCCGGCGCTTGACCACGGTGACCGATCTCATGCATAGCGGCGGCGACATGCCGCTGATCGGGCCGGACCGGCGCATGTCCGAAGCGCTGATCGAGATGACCGCCAAGACGTTCGGCTGTGTCGGCGTGATCGACGACGGCGGCCGGTTGATCGGGATCATCACCGACGGCGATTTGCGCCGGCACATGGGCAGCGATTTCCTCGACCGGCGCACGGCCGACATCATGACCCCGTCGCCGAAAACGATTCGGCGCAATGCCCTGGCGGCGGAGGCGCTGTGGGTGATGAGCACGCGCACGATCACCAGTCTGTTCGTCGCCAAGGACGGCAAGCCGGTCGGCATCTTGCATCTGCACGACTGCCTGCGCGCCGGAATCGCCTAGGAACCGTTGGGGTGGTAACGGCGCCGTGACTTTGGCCAAACGGTTGTTCATCCAGCGTTGGCGCGCCCCGGTCGCGGGCTCGGAAACAATCCGCGCCGAGGCTGGTTATCGACGCCGGGTCTGGACCCTGAAATGGCTGCTGCCCTTGTCCGCCCTGGCGGTCCTGGTCGCCATCCTGTGGTCGTCGCTGGCGCCTTCCCATCCCAGCTTCAGATTGGATTACGCCTTGTCCGATTTGCAGATATCGGGCCAGGACGAAATTATCGACCCGCGCTTGCTGGGCACCGATTCCAAGCGGCAGCGCTATACGGTTACGGCCGAGGCGGCGATGCGCAGTACGGATGATGACGATCAAATTTTCCTGCTGATGCCCGAGGCGGATGTCGCGATGGGCGGCGACGACTGGATGGTGCTCAAGGCCGAGCAGGGCATCTATGACAGCGCCGCAGAGACTTTGAAGCTTGACGGGGACGTGAGCATCTATACCGATCGCGGCTTCGAGGTGCATACCGAATCCGCGCTCCTGGACCTTGCCGCGGGCACGGCGTCCGGCGCCGCCGCGGTGCAGGGGCAAGGGCCGTGGGGTCTGTTGGACGCGGTCGGGTTCACCTACCGGCGCGCGGGCCACGTGTTCCGTTTTTCGGGTCAGCCCAAGCTGGTGCTGTACGGCACCTCCGGCGAGGGTTGAGGCATGACCGCTCGTATCACCGGCCTCGCCTTGTTGGGGATCGGCGCGACGGTGGCGGTGCTGGTGCACGCTGCTCCGACGATGGGCCAGTTCGACGCCGATTCCGAAGCACCGATCGAAATTACCGCCGATAACATGGAATGGTTTCACGACGAGCAGATTGCGATCGCCCGTGGCAACGCCGACGCGGTGCAAGGCCGCTACACTCTGAGCGCCGACGTGTTGACCGCCCATATGACCGAGGCGGCCGATGGCACCACCAACCAGATCAGCCGCCTGGATGCGGAAGGCAGCGTCGTTCTGACCACGCCCGAGGAAACCGCGAGCGGGCGTTCGGGAACCTATGACGTGGAACAGAAAATCGCCGTCCTGGTCGGATCGGTGGTCCTCACCCAGATGGACAACGTGCTCCGCGGCGAACGATTGGTGATGGATCTTCGAACCGGGCGCAGCAGGCTGGAAGGCGGCCCGCCCGTGAACGCCGAAACCACCGGGGACGGTCGCGTACGGGCGATCTTCACGCCCGGCGATCCGGCCCAATAGGACCGAATATGACAGGACCGATCATGACCGGCCCGGAACATCTTTCGGCCACCGGCGCCCCCCATTCGACCGCGGCCACGGGGCCGCGACTGATCGCCGACAATCAGGGCCTGGTGGCGCGCCACATCGGCAAGCAATATCGCAAGCGACCGGTGCTACGCGATGTAAGCCTGGCCGTGCAACGCGGCGAGGCGGTCGGTCTGCTGGGGCCCAACGGTGCCGGCAAAACCACCTGCTTCTATCTGATCACCGGTTTGATCGCCGCCGACTACGGCGCCATCAGCCTCGACGGTCACGACATCACCGGCTTGCCGATGTACCGGCGCGCGCGCCTGGGCATTGGCTATCTGCCCCAGGAAGCCTCGATCTTCCGGGGCATGACCGTGGAAGACAATGTGCGCGCCATTCTGGAAGTGGTCGAGCCGATCCTGGAGCGGCGCGAGGCCATGCTCGACGAGTTGATGGCCGAATTCTCGATCACCCATCTGCGGCGCACGCCGGCGCTGGCGCTGTCGGGTGGTGAGCGGCGCCGGGTCGAGATCGCCCGCGCGCTGGCCTCCCAGCCCAGCTTCATGCTGCTCGATGAGCCGCTGGCCGGAATCGATCCGATCGCGGTCGGCGAAATCCGCGAACTCGTGTCGCATCTCAAGGATCGCGGCATCGGTGTTCTGCTTACCGAGCATAATGTGCGCGAGACCCTGGATATCGTCGATCGCGCCTACATCCTCCACGACGGCGTAATGTTGATGGAGGGTCGGCCCGACGAGATCGTCGCCCACGAAGGCGTCCGTCAGGTTTATCTGGGCCAGCGGTTCAGCCTCTGAGCCCAGTCGCGACCATGGCCCAATCACCCCGACTCGAGCAACGGATCGGCCAGACCCTGGTCATGACGCCGCAATTGCGTCAGGCGATCAAGCTGTTGCAACTGTCCAACCTTGAATTGACTTCGTTCGTGGAAGCGGAACTGGAAAAGAATCCGTTGCTGGAGAGCAACGGACCGGAAGCGCCGATCGCGCCCGAGGAGCCGGCGCCGGCCGACAGCGAACGCTTCGACGCCGCCGAGCCGGGTGAGGCCACCGAGCCGGCCGAGGTGCCCGACAGCGCCGAGCTCGCCTCCAGCGATCTCTTGAGCGACACGGCGGAGGCTCCGCTCGATGCCGATTACGAAAACGTCTATGACGGCGATGTCGCCCAGGACGGCGCGGTGGTGTCCGACGCCGCCGATCCTTTTGGCGCGGCGCCGACGATCACGGGCCGGGGCGGACGCGCCGATTTCGAGGATGCGGGCACGCTCGAGGACACGTTGACCAGCGAGAAAACCTTGCGCGATCATCTGCGCGACCAGCTCATGGTCGATGCCGTCGATCCCGTGGACCGCCTGATCGGCCACCACCTGATCGAATTGATCGACGACGCCGGCTATTTGACCGAGAGCCTGGAACCGATCGCCGAGCGTTTGGGGTGTGGCCTGGACAGAATCGAAGCGACACTCGACATCCTACAGCGATTCGAGCCGCCCGGGTTGTTCGCCCGCGGCCTCGGCGAATGCCTGGCCTTGCAACTGCGTGAGCGCGACCGCCTCGACCCCGCGATGCAGGCCTTGCTCGACAATCTCGATTTGCTGGCGGCGGGCGACCTTGCTCAATTGCTACGGGTGTGCGGCGTCGATGCCGAGGACCTGGTCGAGATGATCGCCGAGATCAAGCTGCTCGATCCCAAGCCCGGGCTCGTGTTCGAGCATGACGTGGTTCAAACTCTCATTCCCGATGTGTTCGTCCGCCGCTTGCCGGACGGCGGCTGGTCGGTCGAACTCAACAATGACACCTTGCCGCGGGTTCTGGTCAACCGACGCTATCACGCGGAAATATCCCGCGCCGCACGGACCAAGGAAGACAAGGCGTTCGTGGCCGAGCAGTTGCAGACCGCGAACTGGTTGGTGCGATCGCTGGATCAGCGAGCCAACACGATCCTCAAGGTTTCCATCGAACTGGTGCGCCAGCAGGAAGGCTTTTTCGTCAACGGCGTCCAGAATCTGCGTCCGCTCACCTTGCGCGACATTGCCGAGCGGGTGGAAATGCACGAAAGTACCATCAGCCGAGTGACCACCAACAAGTACATGGCCACCTCACGCGGCGTCTTCGAGCTCAAATACTTCTTCAATTCCGCGATCGGCTCCAGCCGGGGCGGTGAAGCCCATTCGGCCGAGTCGGTGCGCTATCGAATCAAGGACTTGATCGACGAGGAAGATCCCGACGCGGTGCTGTCCGACGACCAGATCGTCGAGATTCTCAATGCCGAGGGAATCGACATGGCACGGCGCACGGTCGCCAAGTATCGCGACGCGCTGGGCATTCTGTCCTCGGTCGGCCGACGGCGCCGAAAAGCGATGCAAATCTAGCTTCGCCGCGGCTTGCCCGGTCTATTGACAGGCCAACGCCGGTTCACTATTTTGCCGCCCCTTCGCCGAGGCCGGTCATCGCCTCCGGGGCACTTTGGGGCCTCCGACAACCGCTCGGCCACCGATCAATCTGGACCTATGCAGCTTTCGATCAGCGGCAAGCAGGTGGACGTGGGTGCCGGGCTGAAACGCCACGTCGAACATCACCTCGTGGCCACCATCGCCAAATATTTTGATCGGGCGATCGAGGCCCAAGTGCAGTTTTCCCGTGAAGCGCAGAGTATTCGCACCGATATCTCGGTCCATGCCGCGTCCGGGATCCTATTGCAAAGCCACGCCGAATCCGAGGATATCCGGGCCTCGTTCGAGCTTGCCGCCGACCGGGTGGCCAAGCGCCTGCGCCGGCTCAAGCGGCGGCTCATCGGCCACCAGACCGCGAAACCAGGTCCAGAAGCGCAGGAGGTGATGGCACGACAGGTGGTGTTGTCCGCGGATCGCAATGGCGGCGACGGCGCGGCGGTGGATGCTCCGGCACCGGTCACGATCGCCGAAACCATGACGCGCATTGATTCGCTCACGGTCAGCGGCGCGCTCGAGCGGCTGGAGGCCGAGGAATTGCAAGTTCTGTTGTTCCGCAATCGCGCCCATGGCGGCTTCAACGTCGTCTATCGCCGCACCGATGGGCATATCGGTTGGATCGATCCAGAGGATTCAGGGCGCTCGGGCTGAGCCGTACCGATGGAAATCGCGAGCATGCTGTCGCCGGAAGGCGTATTGGCCAACCTCAAGGCCAAGAGCAAGAAGCAGGCACTCCAGGAACTGGCGCGGAAGGCCGGCGGCCTGACCGGACTTTCGGAGCGGCAGATCTTGGACGTTCTGCTGGAACGCGAGCGTTTGGGGACCACGGGTGTCGGCCACGGCATCGCGATACCCCACGGCAAATGGACCGAACTGGACCGGCTGCACGGCCTGTTCGCGCGCCTCGCGAAACCGATCGAATTCGACGCCATCGATGATCAGCCGGTCGACCTGATGTTCGTGCTGCTCGCGCCCGAAACCGCGGGCGCGGATCATCTGAAGGCGCTGGCGCGCGTGTCGCGTTTGCTGCGCGACAAATCGGTGTGCGCCAAGCTGCGGGGCACCGACAATCCGGACGCTCTGTATGCGCTCTTGATCGAGCCCTCGGCCAGCAACAACGCCGCCTGAGGCCGGCTTGCGCGGCACGCAGCGCGATTGACAACGACCCGAACCGGGATCACGCTTCCGACCCATGACGGTGGTTCACGCGAGCTGCGTGGCGATTTTCGGTATGGCGGTGTTGCTGCGCGGCCCATCGGGCAGCGGAAAATCCGACTTGGCGTTGCGGCTGGTGGACGCGGGCGCGCATCTGGTCGCCGATGATCAGGTCGTGCTCGAGGCCGCTGGCGGTCGGGTGCGGGCTTCGGCGCCGGCCTCGATCGCCGGCCTCATCGAGGTCCGCGGCATCGGCCTCCTGCGCCTTCGCATGGTCGGCGACATCGCGGTCGGATTGGTGGTCGACTTGAGCGCGGAGCCACGACCCGATCGCTTGCCGTCGCCACGCCGATGCCGCCTCGAGGGCGTCGCGGTGCCAATCGTCGCGATCGATCCGTTCGCGGCTTCGGCCGCCGCCAAGGTCCGTCTGGCGGCGCGCGCGATTCGCGACGGCACCGCCGGGACCGGCGCGTTGCTCGGCGCCGCCCTGGACCCGGCGCCGTGACCGACTCATCGACGCCGGTGCTGGTGGTGACCGGCTTGTCCGGTGCCGGCAAGACCTCGGCGCTGAAGGTGCTGGAGGACCTGGGTTACGAAGCCGTGGACAACTTGCCGCTGGCGTATGTGCCGCACCTTGCCGGCGCCGCCGACCGGGCCGCGCCGGCGCTCGCGATCGGTGTCGATACCCGCACCCGCGGCTTCTCGGCCGATGCCTTCGCGACCCAATTGAACGGACTCCGTGAACACCCCGATCTCGAGGTCCGGCTGTTGTTCCTGAACAGCGACGACGAGGTCCTGCGCCGGCGATTCAGCGAAACCCGGCGCCGCCATCCCCTGGCCGCCGACCGGACCGTGACCGACGGCATCGTTCGCGAGCGCGGCCTGATGGCGCCGCTGATCGCCCGCGCCGACATCGTGATCGACTCCTCGCTGCTTTCGGTGGCCGACCTGAGGGGCTTGCTGATCCGCGCCTTTGCCCTGGAAGCCCGACCCCGTCTCCAACTCAGCCTGACCTCGTTCGCTTTCCGCAACGGCCTGCCGCGCGAAGCGGACCTCGTGTTCGATGTTCGATTTCTGACCAATCCACATTACCACGACGAGCTGCGAGAACGGACCGGCCTCGACCAGGCGGTGGCCGCCTTTGTCGCCCAAGATCCCCATTACGAGCGGTTTTTCGAGAGCCTGTCCGCCATGCTGCTGCTGGTGCTCCCGCTTTATGCGGCCGAGGGCCGAAGCTATCTGACCGTCGCGGTCGGCTGCACCGGCGGCCGCCACCGATCGGTGATGGTTGCCGAGGCGCTGGCCGCGCGGATCGGCGAGGCCGGATTCCCGGTGCGGCTTCGCCACCGCGACATTGGTTGAGCGCTCAGCGCCCGATGAACTAGACTGGCCCAGGAGGGAGAGAGTCGATGATCGGGATCGTGGTCGTCACCCACGGTCGTTTGGCCGACGAGTTCGTTGCTGCGACCGAGCACGTGGTCGGCGCCCAGGAGGGGATGAGAAGCATCTGCATCGGCCCCGATGACGACGTCGAGCAGCGTCGCGCGGAAATCCTCGATGCCGTGGACGGTGTCGACAGCGGCGCCGGGGTGGTCGTGCTCACCGACATGTTTGGCGGCACCCCGTCCAATCTGGCGATATCGATCATGGATCGGGCGGGGGTCGAGGTCATCGCCGGCGTCAACCTGCCGATGCTGATCAAATTGGCCAGCGTTCGCGAAACCGAGCCCTTGGTCGATGCGGTCGCCAGTGCCCAGGAGGCGGGGCGAAAATACATCAATGTCGCCAGTCGCCTGCTGGCCAACGGCGAGACGTGAGCGATCCCGTTTTGCCGGGCGCGCCGTCATCCGACGGCTGGGTTCGGCGCCAGGTCAGGATTCGGAACCGTCGCGGACTCCATGCCCGGGCGGCGGCCAAATTCGTCAAGGTGGCGGGCGGGTTCGAGGCCGAAGTGACGGTCCGGCGCAACGACCAGCAGGTGTCGGGGCTGTCGATCATGGGGCTGATGATGCTCGGCGCCGGGCCGGGCTCTGAACTCCTTGTGGCGGCACGGGGCGACCAGGCAACCGCGGCGGTGGACGCCTTGGCGGCCCTGATCGCCGGGCGGTTCGACGAGGATTGAGGCGCGCTTGCCCTGGCTCGGGGCCGCTGTTATATCATGGCGCGCCTCGGGACGGCGGCGCGCATTCGCGCGCCGTTGATGTTTGGATCGCCGGGCGCATCACTTTCAGGAGCCTGGGTATGACCGAATTCACCGACTACAAGGTCGCTGACGATTCGCTCGCCGCATGGGGGCGCAAGGAAATCGAGATCGCCGAATCGGAAATGCCGGGCCTGATGGCGCTGCGCCGGGAATATGGCGACCAGCAGCCGCTCGCCGGCGCGCGGATCGTCGGATGCCTGCATATGACCATTCAGACCGCCGTGCTGATGGAGACCTTGATCGCGCTCGGCGCGTCGCTGCGCTGGAGTTCATGCAACATTTTCTCGACCCAGGACCATGCCGCGGCCGGCGTCGCCGCCGCCGGGATACCGGTCTTCGCCTGGAAGGGCGAGACCGACGAGGAGTTCTGGTGGTGCATCGAGCAGACCGTCACCGGACCCGAGGGCTGGCGGCCGAACATGATCCTCGACGACGGCGGCGACCTGACCAAGATCATGCATGAGCAGCACCGCGATCTGCTCGCCGACATCAAGGGCTTGTCCGAGGAGACCACCACCGGCGTCCACCGGCTCTACGAGATGGAAAAGGACGGCACCCTCGCGGTGCCGGCGATCAACGTCAACGATTCGGTGACCAAGTCCAAATTCGACAATCTCTACGGTTGCCGCGAAAGCCTGGTCGACGGGATTCGCCGGGCGACCGATGTGATGATGGCCGGCAAGGTCGCCGTGGTCGCCGGCTATGGCGATGTCGGCAAGGGCTCGGCCGAATCCCTGCGCAGTGCCGGCGCCCGGGTCGTGGTCACCGAAATCGACCCGATCTGCGCCCTGCAAGCCGCCATGCAGGGCTACGAGGTGGTGACCATGGACGAGGCCGCCAGCCGCGGCGACATCTTCGTCACCGCCACCGGCAATGTCGATGTCATCACCGTCGATCACATGCGGGCGATGAAGGATCTGGCGATCGTGTGCAACATCGGCCACTTCGATTCCGAGATTCAGATCGAAGCGCTCGACAATATGGAATGGACCGAGATCAAACCCCAGGTCGATGAAGTCAAGTTCGCCGACGGCAAGCGCCTGATCGTCCTGGCCAAGGGACGGCTGGTCAATCTGGGTTGCGCCACCGGCCATCCCAGCTTCGTGATGAGTGCCTCGTTCACCAATCAGGTGCTGGCCCAGATCGAGCTCTGGAACCACACCGACCGTTACGACACCAAGGTCCATGTGCTGCCCAAGCATCTGGACGAAAAGGTCGCGGCGCTCCATCTCGCCAAGGTCGGCGCGAAACTGACCAAACTCACGCCCAAGCAGGCGGACTATATCAGCGTCCCCGAATCCGGCCCGTTCAAGCCCGACTATTACCGCTACTGACGGGGGTCGTGGCCAGCGTCGCCGGCAAGCCGCTTGACGGTCTCGAGTTCGAACTCGAGACCGTGGCCGCGACCGGCCGGCTGGCCGCGGCGCTCGCGCATATCGCGCGGATCGGCGACGTGATCGGGCTGCGCGGACCCTTGGGCGCGGGCAAGACCGCCTTCGCCCGCGCCTTCATTTTCGCGCTCGGGGGCCGGGAAGAAGTGCCGAGCCCGACCTTCACTCTGGTTCAGACCTATCCCCTATGCCCGCCGGTCTGGCATTTCGACCTTTATCGGCTGGACAACGCGGATGATGCCCGCGAACTCGGCATCGAGGAGGCGTTCGCCGACGGGGTGTCGCTGATCGAATGGCCGGAACGGCTGGGGCCTTATGCGCCGGCCGATCGGCTCGACATCGAATTCGAGATTCTCGGCGACGAGCGCCGCCTTGCGCGCCTGACCGGCAGCGGTGCCTGGGCGGCCCGGCTCGGCGGGATCGATTTCGCCCGTGACTGAGCGCGACCGCCGAATCGTCGAGTTCCTTGCCGAACACGGATGGGGCGATGACGTCCGCCGCCCGCTTGCCGGCGATGCCTCGTTTCGGCGCTACGAGCGTTTGGAGGCCGGTTCGCGCCGCGCGGTGCTGATGGATGCGCCGCCGCCCGAGGACGTGCGCCCGTTTGTCGCCATCGCCCGGCACTTGATCGGAATCGGTATGAGCGCGCCGCGGATTATCGCGGAAGATCCCCCGGCGGGGCTGCTGCTGCTGGAGGATTTCGGCGACGACATCTATACGCGGGTGCTCGCCGGCGGCGGCGATGCGCACCGGCTCTACGGTGCCGCGGTCGATCTGTTGTGCGCGCTCCAGCGCCACCCGCCGCCGCGGGGGGTCGCCCCCTACGATATGGCCGCCTTGATGGCCGAGGCCGAGCTCATGACCGACTGGTATCTGCCGGCGATCGAGGCGGCGGCGCCCAGCTCCGGCGATCGCGCCGGCTACCGGGCCGCCTGGTCGGCGGTCTTGCCGGCGGTGGCGGAGGACTTCTCGGTGCTGGTGCTGCGCGACTATCACGCCGACAATCTGATATGGCTTGCCGATCGCCCCGGTCTCGCCCGAGTCGGATTGCTCGACTTCCAGGACGCCCTGGTCGGCGCGCCGGCCTACGACTTGGTGTCGCTGCTCGAGGATGCCCGCCGCGACGTGGCCCCAGACTTGGCCGAGGCCATGATCGAGCGCTATCTCGACCGCAGTGGAACCGCCGACCGGGGTGCTTTTCGAACCGCTTACGCGATCCTCGGCGCCCAGCGCAACGCCAAGATCATCGGCATCTTTACCCGGCTCTGGAAACGCGACGGCAAGCCGGATTATCTTGCCCTGATCCCGCGGGTTTGGCGCCTGTTGACCGGCGATCTGGAGCATCCCGCCCTGGCGCCGGTCCGGGCGTGGTTCGACCGCGTGATTCCACCATCCCTGCGGAGGCCACCGGAACCGTCATGACGCGCACTTCAGGTCCCGTTCGCGCCATGGTGTTGGCGGCAGGCCGCGGCGAGCGGCTGCGGCCGCTGACCGACCGGATTCCGAAGCCCTTGATCGAAGTCGCCGGCAAAACCATGCTCGACCGGGTCCTGGACGCCCTGGCCGCCGCCGGCGTCGTCGAGGCCGTGGTCAACACCCACCATCTGGCCGAGTCGGTCACCCGCCACGTCGCCGGGCGCACGGCACCGCGCCTGACCTTGTCTCACGAGGATATTCTGTTGGACACTGGCGGCGGAGTCGCCAAGGCCTTGCCAGTGCTCGGCGCCAAACCGTTCTACGTCGCCAACAGCGACATCGTGGTGCTCGACGGAATCCATCCGGTGTTCGAGCGGCTGGCGGATGCCTGGCGCGACGCCGATATGGACGCGCTGCTGCTTGTTCACCCGACCGTCCGCGCCTTCGGCTACGACGGGCTCGGCGATTTCGTCCTGACACCGGATGGTGTCGCGCGCCGCCGCCGCGAGCGCGAAATCGCGCCCTATCTGTTCGCCGGCCTGCAAGTCTTGGCGCCGCGTTTGTTCGACCGCTGCCCGGACGGGCCGTTTTCACTCAACCTGCTCTATGACCGGGCCGCCGACGCCGGCCGGCTCCATGGTCTGGTCCATGATGGTCTATGGATGCATGTCGGCACGCCGGATGCGCTCGGTGGTGCCGAAGATTATCTGAAGCGCGTGGCGTAGGGGGCGTAGGCCATGCCGCCGACCCGGCCCAAGGTGGCGACGATACCCGCGGGCGTCGGGTTCGTCGATGCCTTGGCCGCCGGTATTCTCGACGCCCATGGCGGCGCCGATCCGATGGCCCTGACCGAAGTCACCGTTCTGGTGCCGACCCGCCGGGCGGTGCGCGGTCTGAGCGAGGCTTTCCTGCGTCGCTCTGGGGCCGGGACCATGCTGTTGCCGGCGATCCGCGCCATCGGCGACGTCGATGACGACGATCTGGCGCTGGCCGGTGACGGCGAAGCGGAGGCCGATTCGTTGCTCGACGACGGGCTGGCGCCGCCGGTCGCCATCTCGGGACTGCGCCGGCAGCTTCTGCTGGCCGTTCAGATCCGGACCCGATGGACTGCCGAGGAGAAGGCGGGCCGGAGGTCGGGCGGTGGGATCGATCAGGCGGCGCGCCTGGCCGGCGAACTCGCCGGCCTGATCGACCGGGTCCAGACGGCGCAATTGGATTTCGGCGCCTTGGCCAAGTTGGTGCCGGCCGATTATGCCGCCCATTGGCAGGAGACATTGGAATTTCTGGGCATCGTCACCGACCACTGGCCGCAGGTCCTGGCCGAGCGCGGCCTCATCGATCCGGCCGAACGGCGCAACCGGATGATGGCGGCGTTGGCGCGGCGCTGGCGGGCCGCGCCGCCGGCCGCGCCGATCATCGCCGCGGGCTCCACGGGCAGTATTCCGGCGACCGCGGCGCTTTTGGCGGTGGTCGCCGGGCTGCCGGAAGGAATGGTCGTTCTGCCGGGGCTGGACAGAGTCGCCGATGCCGAGAGCTGGACGGCCTTGGGCGAAAGCCACCCCCAATACGGGCTCAAGCTGTTGCTCGAGCGCCTGGACCTGGATCGCGCCGAGGTCACGGATTGGCCCCACGGGATGGGCTCGGCGGCCGGGTCGGCGCGGGAGCGTTTGATCTCGGAGGTGATGCGCCCGGAAGCGACGACCGAGGCCTGGGGCCGGCCCAGCGCGTTCGATCGGACGGCGCTCGAGAATCTCGAAGTGATCGAATGTCCCGATACCCAGTCCGAAGCTGGCGTGATCGCCTTGTTGATGCGCGAGACGGTGGAAACAGAGGACCGGACCGCGGCCCTGGTGACCTCGGACCGGGACCTGGCCCGGCGGGTGGCGGCGGCGCTCCGCCGTTGGGATATCGCCATCGATGATTCGGCCGGCCAGCCGTTGGCCGAAACCGCGCTCGGCTCGTTCCTGCGCCTGATCGCGGCCGTTGCCGCCGAAGGCGCGGCGCCGGTGCCGTTGTTGGGTCTGCTCAAGCATCCATTATCGGCCGGCGGCCTGACGCCGGGTGCCTTTCGCGCGTATGCCCGTGCCCTGGAGTTGGCATGCCTGCGCGGGCCGCGCGCCGGCGGTGGCCTCGCCGGCCTTCGGACTCTGCTGCGTGAGGGGCAAGGCTCCGCGGCCGTGATCGCGTGGCTGGATCGGCTCGTCGCCGCCCTGGCGCCACTGGCGGCGCTGCTCGACAAGGAATCCGGGCCGCTCGCCGATATGGTCCAAGCCCATCTGGCGGCGGCCGAGTGGCTTGCCGCCGACGATACCGCGCCGGGCACCGAGCGTTTGTGCACCGGAGAGGCGGGCGGGGCCGGGGCGGGGT